>RKRZ01000124.1 GCA_007571105.1 Gammaproteobacteria bacterium | reverse complement strand
CCTCCCACGTTCTCCCGCCTGATGCTGACATTGGCTGTGCTTGGCGGCTCCTGTTTTCTGGTCACGCTGCAACCGGATTTTGGCACGGCGGCCATTATCTTCCTGACCGGCCTCGCGATCATCCTTATGTCGGGTATCTCGTGGCGTTGGATCACCGGACTGTCGGTGTTGACGGGCATCAGCGTGCCATTACTGTGGAAATATTTGCTGCTGGAATATCAGAAGGAACGGATTCGAACTTTTTTCAACCCGGAAAGTGACCCGCTCGGTCATGGGTACAACGTGATTCAATCTCAAATTGCAATCGGCTCGGGAGGCATTTACGGCAAAGGATGGACCGAAAGTACGCAAGCGCAATTTGATTTCCTACCCGAGCACACCACGGACTTTATTTTCTCCATTTATGCGGAAGAATTCGGCTTGCTTGGCGCTAGTATTCTGGTGCTTCTCTACGTGCTGATTTTGTGGCGTATACTCATATTGAGCCGACAAAACCAGAGTCTGTTCCTGCGGCTCCTGATCGGCGGCTTGGCCGCTTCCTTCCTGCTGCACGCCTTCATCAATCTTGCCATGACCGTGGGTTATGCGCCAGTGGTTGGCCTGCCGTTGCCCCTGATGAGTTACGGCGGCAGCTCAATGCTGAGTTTCCTGCTCGGCTTCGGCATTGTTCTCGCCGCGCATCATTCATCTGTGAAGATGCAGCACTGATGCCGCCTGCACAAATTCTGCCTCCCATTCTGGCGCTTTCAATTGCGGCCCTGCCGGCGCTTGCTGCTGGCAACGAAGGGCCGATTCCTTATTGGAAACGCGCCGACGTACAGGAATGGATCAAGCAAACCGTCCAGCAACACGATCTGTCTGAAGAGCATATCCAGCGCATCGTCAAAACGGCCCGCTACCGCGCCGATGTTATTGGCTATGCAAAACGGCCGGCTGAATCCATGTCCTGGCATCGCTATCGGAAAATTTTCCTCACTCCTGAACGCACTGCAAGCGGGCGCGCCTATCTCGAAAAACATGCGGACCTTTTTGCCGCTGCAGAGCGAGATTACAGCGTGTCTGCAGAAATTATTGCTGGAATCATTGGCGTAGAAACCTACTATGGCGAAAATACCGGCCAGCACCGCGTCCTGGATGCGCTGATGACACTGGGTTTTGATTACCCTCCCCGCGCCAAATTCTTTCGCGGACAGATCGTGCATCTGTTGCTGCTTGAACGCGAAGCCGGCTTGCGCGCACAGGATTTATACGGCTCTTGGGCCGGCGCAATGGGACTGGGTCAGTTCATCCCCAGCAGTTACCGTCATTTTGCGGTTGACGGAGACGGAGACGGCAAGCGCGATCTTTGGAATTCACCCGCCGACATCATTGCAAGCGTCGCCAATTATTTCAAGCAACACCACTGGAAGATGGGGAACCCCATTGCGGAGCGCCTGAATGTTGCAAACCCGGACATCCTTCCCATCAGCAAAGCCCTGCTTCCGGACATCACCGTCGAACAAATTGAGGCCGCAGGCCTCACGCTGAGCTATCCAGACCACAGTCCGGTTGCGGTCCACAAACTGGAAGCCGAAAGCGGCACAGAATATTGGGTCGGCTATCACAACTTCTATGTGATCACCCGCTACAATCACAGCGCGCTGTATGCCCTGGCCGTCTATCAACTGAGTCAAACCCTGCATCATGACGTGGACTAGACTGGTCGTGCTTCATTCGGCATTCGTTTTCGCCACAGCCTGTACGGCTCTATCAGATCCGGCCTCTCCCACGCAGAAGGCGAAAGCAGACCAAAATGCGACCGCAGCAACCGAGACCGGGACAGGGGGCAAATTTCCCTTGGAGGCGCTGAGCCTTTACGGCAACCCTGCCAGCTACGAAGTCGATGGCATTCATTACCGAGTGCTCGATTCTGCTGACGGTTATGTCGAGCGCGGAATTGCCTCTTGGTACGGACCAAAGTTTCATGGCAAAGAGACCTCCAACAAAGAAATATTTGACATGCATAAACTTTCTGCCGCGCACAAAACCTTGCCGCTGCCTTCATGGGTGCGCGTCACACATCTGAGAAATGGCAACACAATTACCGTGCGCGTCAACGATCGCGGTCCCTTCAAGCCAAATCGCATTATTGACCTGTCCTACCAGGCGGCAAAAAAACTTGGAATCCGTGAAAGCGGCATCGCCCCGGTCGAAGTTCGGGCGTTGCAGGGACCCAGTAAGACAGCCCCGCGCCAACCGTTATATTTGCAATTGGCTGCGTTCTCCGATCGAGCCAATGCCGTAAATTTTCGCAGCAAATTGGCCAAACGCGGCATGACACGACTGACCGTGCGCAACAATGTGCGCAACGATCGCCTGTTCCGGGTGCTACATGGACCACTTAAAAGTGCCCACGAAGTCGAACAGGCAATAAAACGTTTGCGTGTCTTTGGTATTACAAAAACCACTCCCATTCCTATTCCAACAAAAGAGCCATGACCTTCAAGTTTCGATTCTCTCTTCTCTTACTGCTCCTTCTGCATGGCGCGGCAATCGCCAATCTACCGATTCCCAATGCGCCACCTCTGCAATCCAAAGCCTACATCCTGATGGATGCCCAGACGGGTGCCGTGCTCGCACAGTCCCGCCCGGACGAGCGTTACGAGCCTGCCAGCCTGACCAAAATCATGACCATCTATCTGGCGCTTCAGGCCTTGCGCGAGGGCCTGATTCGGGAAGACGAGCTGGTCACCATCAGCCGCCGAGCCCGACGGGCGATCGGCTCCCGGATGTTTGTCGAAGTCAACAGCAAGGTCCCGGTTATTGAATTGCTGCGCGGGGTTATCGTGCAATCCGGCAACGACTCCAGTATTGCGCTGGCCGAACATATTGCCGGCACAGAAGAAGCCTTCGTCGCCATGATGAACCAAACGGCGCAGGCCATGGGACTCGAACAGACCTATTTCACGGACACCACTGGCTTGGGCGGCAAACAGCACTACATGTCGGCCCGGGACATCGCCGAATTATCGCGCGTGCTGATTCGGGACTACCCCAACTATTACCGCATGTTCAAAGAGCGGGAATACACATGGAACAAAATCACGCAACCAAATCGAAACCGGCTCCTGTGGCTCGATGACACCGTTGATGGCATCAAGACCGGATACACCCAA
This sequence comes from Gammaproteobacteria bacterium, assembly GCA_007571105.1. Classification (GTDB taxonomy): domain Bacteria; phylum Pseudomonadota; class Gammaproteobacteria; order Poriferisulfidales; family Poriferisulfidaceae; genus Poriferisulfidus. Next base: position 4,858 of record RKRZ01000124.1, on the reverse strand, counting down.
AACGCCCAATATTGCCTGGCCGCCAGCGCCTATCGGGCAGATCTTGGAGACATGCGCCTGATTTCAGTTGTGCTGGGAGCACGCAGCCCTTCTCTACGGGTTCGCGACACACGCGCCCTGCTGAAATGGGGCTTCCGGTTCTTTCGCACCGAAGTCACGCACACCGCCATGGAACCTCGAACGAAAGTCCTTGTTTGGTATTCGGACGAACGGAGCGTTCCGGTTGGCATTGCGCAAGACCATCTCATGACTTTTCCGCTGAATGCGCGAGACAGACTCAAGGACACTTGGCATCTGCATAAAGATCTCGAAGCCCCGATTCGCAAGGGACAAAAAATCGGCAAACTCGAAATCAGTCTCGATGGCGAAGTGCTGGCGACGTTACCGGCAATTGCCCTGCAGGACATCCCGAAGGGAAGCCTGTTTACGCGGCTGAAAGATTTCCTGGTCCTGCTGACCCGCTGATCATGACGACACCCGCTTATCTGAACGGCGATTACCGGCCACTGGAAGAGTTGGCAATCCCGGTAATGGACCGCGGGTTTTTATTTTCGGACGGCGTCTATGAAATGATTCCCATCCATCAAGGACGCCCGCGCTGCCTGGCAGACCACCTCACGCGACTGCGCAACAGCCTGGCCGCCATACAGATTCAAGAGCCTTCGGACTGGGATGAAATTGTAGGGCGCCTGATCGAAGCAAGCCCCGACCCTGATTGTCTGGTCTATCTCCAGGTGACCCGCGGCGTCATGCCAAGCGATGCACCCTTTGTAAAGCATTATTGCGACACCACCCCCACCGTGTTCGGAATGGTCAAAGCCATGGGCGAGCCTCCCGACAGCACGCACGCCATCACCCGGGAAGACCGGCGCTGGGGACGTTGCTTCATTAAATCCACCATGTTGCTGGAAACCGTAATGGCAACCCAAAGCGCGCGAGAACAAAACGCCGGCGAAGCCATCCTGCACCGCAACGGTAACATCACAGAGGGAGCCACCAGCAATGTCTTCGCCGTGGTCGAGGGCATGATCCGGACTCCGGAACTGGGCCCCACCATCTTGCCGGGAGTCACACGAAAGTTGGCCTTGCAATTGTTGCGCGAGCACGGCGTAGAATATCGTGAGACCGACTTGAGCCTGGAAGAAATGCGCAACACCGAAGAAGTCTGGTTGACCGGCTCGACGCGCGGCATCATGCCGGTCATCAAAGTTGATGATGCACCCATCGGAGACGGGACTGTTGGGCCAATGACCGAGCAATTGCGTGGCTGGTACCAAGAATACTGCCTTAACGGATGACACACTGTCCTCCTCCCATTATTCAGCACCTGGGGTTGATGGATTATTCCGATTGCGAGCGTGCCATGCAAACGGCCGTGGCACAGCGCGATTCCTCTTCTGCCGACGAGTTTTGGGTATTGCAGCATCCGGCAGTAATCACCCTTGGCGTGAGCGCGAGCGCATCGGACGTCCTCCCCGAATGCGACATCCCCGTCGTGCGCAGCAGTCGTGGAGGCCAAACCACCTGCCACGCTCCAGGACAGTTGATCGTCTACACGCTGCTGAACTTGCACCGCATCGGCTTGGGAGTGCGCACGCTGGTCGCATGCCTGGAAGACGCCGTGATCTCTCTGTTGACCGAGCGCAACGTCCCGGCACATCGCCGTGACAGTTTGCCCGGCGTTTATGTGCGAGACAACAAAATTGCCTCGATCGGCCTGCGCATCAACCGCGGGCACAGCTTCCACGGTCTGGCTCTCAATGTCGCACCAGACCTTCGCCTGTTCAAAAAGTTCTGCGTCTGCGGCAACCCATCTTTGACCATGACCAGCCTGCATGAATGCGGTGTCTTCGACAGTGTGGAGCGGACCGCACAACGATTGCTTCCCCACCTCAAGCGTGCCCTATACCACGACCGCGCTTTTACATAATGCTTCCCGCCGGCACCAAGCAAAGCGCCGAGCAAAAACTCTCGCGCATTCGCGTTCGTCCCCCAGAGCCCCCTGCATTGCCGCGCAAACCCGATTGGCTGCGCATTCGCCTGCGGCATCATCCGCGCGTTCGCGAAACTCGGGAATTATTGCGCGCCCATGCCTTGCATACCGTCTGCGAAGAAGCCTCTTGCCCCAACCTGCCTGAATGCTTCGGTGCCGGCACCGCCACATTCATGATTCTGGGAGACATATGCACCCGCCGATGTGCATTCTGCGATGTCGCACACGGGCGACCGCTGCCGCCAGATGAACAGGAACCCCAACGTCTTGCCGAAGCCATCGCGCACATGCGGTTGGACCATATCGTATTAACCTCGGTGGATCGGGATGACCTGCGTGATGGCGGGAGCCGGCATTTTGCGCAATGCATTCGCGCCATTCGAACACAGTCACCACAAACGCGAATCGAAGTTCTGGTCCCTGATTTCCGCGGCCGTGTGGACTGGGCACTTGCGGAATTGAACGAATGTGTCCCCGATGTGTTCAATCACAACCTGGAGACCGTGCCGCAGCTCTATGCCGCCGTGCGTCCCGGCGCCGACTACGAACATTCCCTTGAATTGCTGAGACGATATGGGCGTGCGCATCCACAGATTCCGACCAAATCTGGGTTGATGCTGGGATTGGGAGAGAGCTTGGACCAGGTTCGCACCACAATGCAGGATTTGTATGAAGCTGGATGTCGGATGCTGACACTGGGCCAATATCTGCAACCGACGCCGCACCACTACCCGGTTATGCGTTACGTCACACCGGAAGAATTTGCACAGTTAGGCAGAGAAGCCCATTCCATAGGCTTCACGCAAGTCGCGAGCGGCCCCCTGGTACGCTCCTCTTATCACGCGGACGAACAAGTTTCTGGCGCCTTTGCCTACCGCATCAATACGCATTGAACCGGCCTCTGCCGATGCTCTATCGTCCAGTCAGGGGCGATCGTCGACTTCTTCCGGCGTGCTCATCAGGTCTCGTCCACTGACACCCAGTTTCAGCAACGAACTGCCTGCCACATAGATGGACGAATACGTTCCTATGATGATGCCCACAATCAGCGCAATGGAAAAGGCGTGAATCACCTCACCACCGAAGAAAAACAACGCGAGCAAGACCAACAAGGTCGTCAACGAAGTCATCAAGGTGCGTGCGAGTGTCTGATTGATTGAGACATTGAGCACTTCCTCACTGCTATGCCGCCGCAATTGACGGAAATTCTCTCGAATCCGGTCAAACACAACGATGGTGTCATTCAAAGAATAACCAATGACCGCAAGCACTGCCGCCAACACGGTCAGATCAAACTCGATTTGAGTAATTGAGAAGAAACCAATGGTGATGATCACGTCATGCACCAATGCAATCACAGCGCCGAATGAAAAGCGGTACTCAAAGCGCAGTGCCACATAGATCAGAATCAGCGCCAGCGCATACAGCATGGCCAGTCCGCCGTCATCCCGAAGTTCCTCTCCTACCTGTGGCCCGACGAATTCAACTCGACGCATTTGCAACTCGTGCTCCCCCCGCAATGCTTCCAACACCTGATTACTCAATTCGCTCTGGGGACGATCATCCGGCTTCAGGCGAACCAGGACATCCTGTGCTGTGCCGAAATGCTGAACGACGGCACGATCAAAGCCATGCGTTTCTAGTTGAGCGCGAATCGGAGCCAATTCCACCGCTTCTGGATAACCTACTTCGATCAATGTCCCTCCTTCAAAATCCACCCCCAAATTCAACCCCTGCATCAATAAGGAACCAATGGATGCAAGCAACAACGCGACGGACAGAATCGCAGCTCCGCGCGCCTTGCCCATGAAGTCGATCTTGAGTTGTCGGGGGAGAAGCCTCATTGCCTACACCTGAAGCACCGGAACACGGCGGTTGCCGTAAACCAAGTTGATTACAGCGCGCGTGCCCATAATCGCAGTAAACATCGAAGCCACGATTCCGATTGACAAAGTGACAGCAAAACCTTTAATCGGTCCAGTGCCAAACGCAAACAGTACGATTGCCGCGATCAGGGTCGTAATATTGGCATCCGCAATCGTTGACAGCGCCTTGCTGTAGCCAGCCTGAATACTGGCTTGCGGGGAATTGCCATTGTCCAACTCTTCACGCACCCGCTCAAAAATCAGGACATTCGCGTCAACGGCCATACCCACAGTCAGGACAATTCCAGCAATGCCAGGCAGCGTCAGCGTCGCCCCGGGAATCAGTGACATGACCGCAATAATCAGGACAAGGTTGGCGATCAGAGCCAGATTGGCGATAAAACCAAACACCCGGTAATACAACGCCATGAACACAATCACGAGCAGAAACCCGATCAGAACAGACAACGCTCCCAACTCAATGTTCTGCTGTCCCAGACTGGGACCTACCGTGCGCTCTTCCACAATATTGACGGGTGCTGCCAGCGCGCCTGCTCGCAGCAAAAGAGCTAAATCTCTGGCTTCGGTTACACTATCTAAACCCTCAATCTGAAACCTTCGCCCCAGTTGTTCTCGAATCACCGGTGCCGTGATCACTTCTTCAACCAGCTGAGATTCCTGAACCGGATTCCCTAGTGCATCGAGAACAATTTGCCCGCTGTCATCCCGTTTGGGCTGCAATTGTGATTCCAGATAAACCACTCCCATCCGTCGACCGACATTTTCGCCGGTGACTTTCTGGTTGATGGAAGCTCCTCTTGCATCCAAATTGATGGTTACAATCGGCCCACCAGTCTGTGAGTCTATGCTCGCGGCTGCATCCACAATGTTGTCTCCAGAGTAAACCACGGCCCTTTTCAGCAGAATCGGATTGCCATCCCGCATCTCGTACAGCCGTGAACCTGCTGGCACATTGCCATTGACGGCCGAAGTCAAATCG
>RKRZ01000040.1 GCA_007571105.1 Gammaproteobacteria bacterium | reverse complement strand
GGACAAGGAAGTGACCATGAAGGTGTGGCGGGGCGGAGATTACATAGAGGTCCGCGTGACGCTTGGAGAATTGCCGGATGGTGAGCAAGGCATGGCGCCGCCGCAACCTGGCGGCGAGCCTTCCGATGAGGTGTTCGAGACGCTGGGCATGACGCTGGGTGAGTTGTTCGGGGAGGATCGCGAGAACTTTGCCGATGGCGGGGTTCGGGTCCGGACGGTCACCGGTGATCCGGCTCGCGCTTCCGGCATTCTGAAAGGCGACGTCATCGTGATGTTTGCGGGCAAGAAAATCACGCACCTGGATGATTTCCGCCAGGCGGTGGAAGGGTCGGACATGGAGCAGGTCCAGCCCATTCTGGTGCAGCGGTCTCAAGGGCCGCGCTGGCTGGCGCTGACGCCGGTGCCGGAGTCTTCTTCCGATTAGATCGTGTCTGGCTCCTATCCGCAGGAACGAATCCGGAACTTCGCCATCATCGCGCACATCGATCACGGGAAGTCAACGCTGGCGGACCGTTTTATCGAATTGTGCGGTGCGCTCAGCGAGCGTGAGATGAGCGAGCAAGTTCTGGACAACATGGAGCTGGAGCGTGAGCGCGGCATTACCATCAAAGCGCGCAGCGTCACTCTGGAATATCGCCCGCAAGACGGCGCGACGTACCGACTGAATCTGATCGACACGCCGGGGCACGTGGATTTTGCTTACGAGGTGTCGCGTTCATTGGCGGCCTGCGAAGGAGGCTTGCTGGTGGTAGATGCCTCCCAGGGGGTGGAGGCGCAGACAGTCGCGAATTGCTACAACGCGCTGGAACAGGATCTGGTCATCGTGCCGGTGCTCAACAAGATGGATTTGCCGCAGGCAGATCCCGAGCGCGTTTGCGAAGAGATTGAAGAGATTATTGGCCTGCCGGCGGAGGGCGCGATTGCGATCAGTGCGAAAACCGGCAAGGGAGTGCCGGAAGTATTGGAGCATCTGGTGCAGGAAATTCCGCCGCCTGAGGGAGACACGGACGGGCCGCTGCAGGCACTCATCATTGATTCATGGTTTGACAGCTACACGGGGGTGGTCTCGCTGGTGCGCGTGTTCTCCGGACGTTTGCAGGCAGGGGATCGTGTTCGGGTCATGTCGACGGGACAGGATTACCGGGTTGAATCGGTGGGATGGTATGACCCGCATATGAAGGAGACGAAAGAATTGGGGTGCGGTCAAGTCGGCTTTGTGATTGCGGGAATCCGGGATATTGACGGGGCTCCGGTGGGGGATACGCTGACGCATGAACGCAAAGGGGCGGCAGAGGCATTGTCCGGATTTCAGGTGGTGCAGCCGAAGGTGTTTGCAGGATTGTTTCCGGTCAACTCGGATGATTACGAACAGCTGCGCGACGCGCTTGGGAAATTGCGCTTGAATGATGCGTCGTTCAATTACGAACCGGAGACATCCAAGGCTTTGGGGTTCGGGTTTCGCTGTGGGTTTCTGGGGTTGTTGCACATGGAGATCGTGCAGGAGCGTCTGGAGCGCGAATACAAATTAAATTTGTTGTCGACAGCTCCCACTGTCGCCTGTCAGGTCGAACTGGTCTCCGGAGAGATTCTGGAGACGGGCAATCCGAGCATGCTGCCGGAACCGCATGAAATTGCCGAAATCCGGGAGCCGTATATTGAGGCGAACATTCTCGTGCCCAAGAACCATGTCGGTGCGGTGATCACGCTTTGCGAGGAACGTCGCGGGCGGCAGAAGCGCTTGCACTATGTTCGCAACCAGGTGAATCTGACCTATCAATTGCCCTTGTCCGAGACGGTGACGGATTTTTATGATCGCCTGAAATCAGTCAGTCGCGGCTACGCATCCTTTGATTATCAGTTGTCGCATTTTGAGGCGGCGCCGCTGGTGCGGCTTGACTTGCTGATTAATGGGGAGCGGGTGGATGCGCTGTCGGTGATTGTGCATCAGTCCCGCGCAATGATGCTTGGACGAGATCTGACGCGGCGCATGAAAGACCTGATTCCCAGGCAGATGTTCGATGTCGCGATACAGGCGGCAATTGGTTCCCGAATTATTGCCCGCACGACGACCAAGGCTTTGCGCAAGAATGTGACAGCCAAGTGCTACGGGGGAGATGTGACGCGCAAGCGAAAACTGCTTGAGAAACAGAAGGCCGGCAAGAAACGGATGAAGCGGGTCGGGAATGTGGACATTCCGCAGGAAGCATTCATGGCAATTCTGAAGACAGACCCATGAGCCGGATTATTGGTTTTATTTTGGTTCTGCTGTTGGTGCCTGCTGCAGGTTCGGCACAGGTGCTGACGGCAACTTTGTTGGGGACGGGGACGCCGCCGCCGGATATAGAGCGTTTCGGGGCGGCGGTTTTAGTCGAGACGCCGGAAGGAGACAAGCTGCTGTTTGATGCTGGCCGCGGGACAATGTTGCGGTTGAAGCAATTGAAAGTATCGAGTGCGCAATTGGATCGGGTCTTCATAACCCATTTGCACTTTGATCACTTGGTCGGGTTGGATGATGTGTGGCTGGTTGCGCGATTGTGGCAGCGGAAGGCCCCATTGATGGTGCTCGGCCCTTCGGGGACTGAGATATTTGTCGAGAATTTGAAACAGGCATATATCCGGGATCGGGAGGTTCGGAGTGAACAAAGTGGTTTGTCGCTGGAGACTGGAGATTTGCGCGGAATGGATATCGCCGAGTCGGGCGTTGTGTATACACGAGGGGACTTGAAAGTAACGGCCTTCTGGGTGGATCATGGGCATGTAAAGCCTGCGCTGGGATACCGGGTGGATTACGGACCGCGGAGCGTGGTGATCTCGGGGGATACGACCTATTCAGAGAATTTAATCAGGCATGCGCGGGGTGCAGACGTGGTGATTCACGAAGTGGCGATAGCCAGCGAGAAACTGCTGGCACGAAATCCGCGGCTTGGAAAAGTGATGGCGTCTCACACGACGCCACAACAACTTGGAAAGGTGCTGGGAGAGATTCAGCCGAAATTGGGATTATTGACACACATATTGAATTACGGCGTGACGGAGGAGCATTTAATGGATGCGGTGCGAGAGAATTACTCGGGGGAAGTGCAGTTAGGCGAGGATTTGCTGGCCGTGGATATTGGGGAGTCCGTGTCCGTATATCGGCGGCGCTGAGGGAGGGGCGCAACTCGAAGCCAACCAGCCTTGAGGTGCGCCCGAATTTTCCCAAGCGTCATTTGGGAGATTTATTCAAATACTGCGTCCGGATCATCCAGACTGTCTGAGCCTTCAAACTCAATCGGCTCCAATTTCAATGCGGCAACAACGGCATTGATTTTTTCTGTCTGCGCGGTGAGGGAGTCGATGGCTTTCTGGACCTGAGCGTTGCCGGCATTATTGCCTTCGCCGATCATTTGATCATAAGCCTCACCATCCTCCGTGGCTCTTTTTACCAATTCAGACATAGCCGCCATGGTGGCGTCCAGTCCGGCTTTCAGAGCGGTGTCCGCTTCTGCCGAGGCTTTTGCAACCAGGGAAGACAGGCTCGGCCCCTTTATAACGCCTCCATCAACGCGTGTGTATTCACCCAAATAGATGTTGCGGATACCCAAGGCGTCATAGTAATGGGAATAGTGGGTGTTGTCGCTGAAGCAATCGTGCTCTTCTTCCGGATCGTGCAGCAGCAATCCAAGTTGCATGCGCTCACCCGCCAATTCGCCGTAGGACAGGCTGCCCATGCCGGTTACGATGGCAATCAAGCCACCGTTGACGTCAGCCATTACGCTTTCTCGTGCAGCGCCATCTTCAGCCCATTGTGCAGTCATCCAGGCGAGATCATCGACCAATAAGTCGGTTGCGGCGCGCAGGTAAGCGCTCCGGCGATCACAGTTGCCGACCGAGCACGATTCCGTATCGAAATCGCTCGCTTTGCGTTCGCCATGGCCCGGGCTGGTGCCATTTAGGTCCTGACCCCAAAGCAGAAATTCAATCGCGTGATAACCGGTCGCGACATTGGCTTCCACGCCGCCCAACTCGTGCAGGGCTTCAGCCAAAAGTTCCTTTGTGATCTCAGAGGCGTCCACGTCTTGGCCGGAAAAGACAAACTTTTCATTCGCGATCACATTCGCGCTGTACGCGGGATTCTCTTCAGAGTTCTCACCGTAACCGGCGTCTACATAATCGATAAGTCCCTCGTCCAGTGGCCAGGCATTCACCTTGCCTTCCCAATCATCAACGATAGCATTCCCGAACCGATAAACTTCGCTCTGTTGGTAGGGCACGCGCGCTGCTTTCCAGGCGGTACGAGCCGCTTGCAGATTCGCCTCCGTTGGCTCGGCAATCAGGGCATTGACAGTCTCCTGCAAGGTCTTTGCCGTGATCAGCGAGTCTTCATACACAGCCTGGGCCAGGTCTGCATAGTGTTCCAGTACGGCTTGCTTGTGGGAGCCGGCAAGAGCAGGGCTTTGAAGAAGTGCCATTGCTATCAGGACAGATAACTTTTTCATATTTCTTTCTCTCCAATTTGGGTCAAGAGTCGTCATTAGAATTCTGTGGCCAACTGGACGGTAACCGTATTCGCGGACTTTCCAGTACCGCAGACATTTTCTTCTCCTCTTTCAACACATTTATCGCCGTCGTAGTCTTTATCATGCGCCCACTCAATGCCTAGCGAGACTTGCTCAAACAGGGCAACGGAAAAACCGGCCATCAGGCGCTGTTCGGGCAATTCCAGAAAGTACGCCTCGTCGGTTTCCTGGTAGCCGATGGCCAAAGTGGCGTCACGACCTGCAAAATTGAAATTGTAGGCAGCTTCCAGCATCCAACTGGTGGGTTCGCCCGGCACTGCCGCGCCGGGGTATACAGTCATGCCGTCTACCATTGTCATGGTGCCTCCCATCGGGTCCCAGTCCGGGGTCGATATATCGTCATTCTGTGCTCCCAGGTATTCGCCAAACAGGGAGAAGTTGCCGAAGTGCATGACTGCGCTGGCTGCAAGTCCATGCACGTGGTTTCCTCCGCCCCCTTCCTGCAGACTGTCCGAGTCCAGTATGTTGCTGATGTACATCACCGACAGGGCGATGTCACTTGCTTCTGATTCATGAGCATAACCGAGTGCGCTGCCATAACTGGCGATTCGATCGTCTTCATCGTCATCAACGTTGCCGTTGAACGTATAGAAAGCGGCGTTCATGCCGCCGGATTCAAAGCCGGCCTGTATTGCAGACTCGCGGGTTTCTCCCAATTCCAAAGTCAGGGGGTCTGAAATGAAGGTGGTTTCAAACACGCCGAATGGCAGGTAATACTGACCGCCCATTAATGACCAGTTGCTGTCCGGGTCGGCAATGGTCACAGTGGCGACATCGACCTCCCATGGTTCCGTATCGTTTTCCTCATGGAGGATGACGGCTTCTACACTGACCCAGTCGTGAACCTGAGCTGCGATGCCCAATTCGACAGTGGCGAGGACCACATCAGACTCGCTTTTGCTTTCGTAGGGATCAGAGGTGCCCGCCTCAACTTCCACAAGCCCCGAGATTTCTACGGAGTCGTACCAATTGCCTTCGGAGCTTTCGGCTGAAGCATGTTCTGTAAATTCAGCCAACTCGGCGATCTGGCGTTCCTTTTCGGCGATCACCTCGTTTTGCGCGGCCAGCCGTTCTTCCAGGTGCAGGAGCCGTCGTTCTAAGGTTTCCAGACGCTCCTCAACGGAATCTCCATTCGCCCAGGTGAAAGGAGTCGACAGGATCAATGTTCCTGCAACCAGCAATGTATGAAACTTTTTCATGTGAGTCTCCAAAGGTTTGGTTTCGGCTATTTCTGTAAGCTACCTTTCGTCGAATACACGCCCATCGCAGAAAACTTCCTCTACCTTTCTGCGTGCAATCGATTAGAATAGTGAGATACATTATCATTACTATTACTTATTCTGTCAAGGCAATTCTGGGAGAGAAAATGCTGCATTGCGTTCGCAGACGCTGTTTTTTGTGGGTTTGCGCCTTCGGAATTGGGTCGTTATTGGGAGGGATGGCGATCACCGGGATTCCGGCAAGTGCGCAATCCAGTGACCGACCGTCGCGAGTCGTGGCTGTCGTCAAGCCAACAAAAGACTTCTCGAAGCCCGAGCCCTTCGAGCGCCGTCCGGCAGGTGCCGCCACGGTGTTCAAGACGCCCAACCGAGATGCGTTCTCGCATCCTTCGGGGAATATGCCGTTTGCGCGTCAATTGGACTTCCAGGTGGGCAATGGAATCTTCAAAAAAATCTGGGTATCCGCTCCGAGCTCAACAAAATCTTCGGATGGATTGGGCCCTTTGTTCAATTCCCGAGCCTGTCAGCGCTGTCATATAAAGGACGGTCGAGGCCGGCCTCCCGCGATGGGCGAAAAAGCGGTGTCCCTATTGTTTCGGCTGTCGGTTCCGCGATCGGATGGCCAGCCTGCACCAGAACCGGTTTATGGGGAACAGTTCCAAAACTTCTCAGTCCAGGGGGTGCCGGCCGAAGGCAACATCAGCATTCACTATGAAGAGCGATCGGTGGAGTTGGCGGATGGCGAGATTGTCCGCCTGCGCTACCCGAGTTACCAGTTCACCGATCTGGCGTACGGTCCCATGCACCCTGATACCGCAGTGTCTCCCCGTGTTGCACCGCCGGTGATTGGGATGGGCCTGTTGGAAGCGATTTCCGAACAGGACATCTTGGCGCATGCGGATCCGGAAGATCAGAATGCCGATGGGGTTTCCGGGCGGGCAAACTGGGTCTGGAGCGATGAATTCAATCGCCGAATGCTGGGACGCTTCGGTTGGAAGGCAACACAGCCGACAATTGCGCAACAAAGCGCGCACGCTTTCCGAAGCGACATCGGTATCTCTACGCCTCTCTACCCGTACCCCCACGGGGAATGCATGCAGGCGCAGACTGAATGCCGCAATGCGCCGCATGGGGGCGCACTCGATGGTCCTCCGGTAGAGGCGAGTGCCGAGATGTTCGATCTGGTCGTTTTTTATACGCGCAACCTGGGCGTTCCGGCGCGACGCGATCTGGGCCGGCCGGAAGTTTTGCAGGGCAAGCGCTTGTTCTATCAGGCAGGCTGCACGGGTTGTCACGTGCCCAAGTTTGTGACCCGGCGAGACTCCATTGGGGAGGAGCAGTCTTTTCAGTTGATCTGGCCTTATACGGACCTGTTATTGCACGATATGGGGGAGGGATTGGCGGATTCACACCGGGAGGGAGAAGCAGGAGGACGCGAATGGCGAACCCCGCCGCTGTGGGGCATTGGCTTGACGAAGAGGGTCAGTGGGCATCAGTTTTACTTGCATGACGGTCGGGCGCGTGGCCTGCTTGAAGCGATCCTTTGGCACGGTGGGGAAGCAGAAGCGTCCCGGGAAAAAGTGCAGGAAATGAATCGGGAGAATCGGGAAGCGCTTTTGGCCTTTATTCGTTCACTTTGAGCATCATTTGAGCATTAAAAGTCAGTTGCTAGTGGCAGCAATGGACTACAATGGCCAAGGGCAAAACAGGACAGACAGGATTAGGTATGGCAACCCAACCGGGGACTTGGGACGATAGCGACCTCGCATATCAAAACCACATTCTGCAAGGGGTTTCCCGAACTTTTGCGTTGACCATTCCTCAACTTCCTGAGGAATTGCGTGATGTCGTGGGGAATGCGTATTTGCTGTGCCGCATTACGGATACGATCGAAGATGAGCCTGCGCTTTCCGCAGAACAGAAACGGGAATTCTCAAATCGCTTCATCGCAGTCGTCTCGGGGCAAGAAGAAGTGGAGCCATTTGCCCGGGAATTGGGGGCGTTGTTGTCCTCATCGACCCTGGAAAGTGAGCACGACCTGATCGCCAACACCGACCGGGTAATCCGCATCACGCATTCATTCCGGACGACCCAGCGCGACATTCTGGCGCGATGCGTAAGAATCATGGCCAGCGGCATGTCTGATTTTCAGCAGCATGCGACGATAGAGGGCCTGGATGATCTCCCGCATCTCGGCCGCTATTGCTACTACGTCGCGGGGGTGGTGGGCGAGATGCTGACGGAGTTGTTTTGCGATTATTCCGAGGAGATTAATGA
>RKRZ01000093.1 GCA_007571105.1 Gammaproteobacteria bacterium | reverse complement strand
CCGTGGAACTCATTCGCAAAAAACCGAACCCCCAGAACAGGAGCTGGATCAAAGTCGAGCCCACAGCCACAGCCCCCAGATAGTGCGCGGCTTCCAAATGCCCCATGACGAAGGTGTCAACCATCCCCAACATGGGAACCGCCAGGCCCGTCAGAGTCATCGGTGCGGCAATGCGCCACACGCGGGAATGATCTTCCGCTTTAAGGCGAATGCCTGGCCAAAATAAAAACGGCACTATTGCGATTCAGATCTGCCAACGCGCCGGGGATTTATAACGGCAGATCAATTCTTCGTTCTGCGGGAATATGAAACGAAAAACTGGTTTTTTCTTGATAGGAACTTACGACAAAATTGTCAAGCGCAATGATATCCATTCCAATCAGAATATCTGCGCTACCGGGGAGCTCCACTTCAGCCACCTTAATACTCGATACCCGAACCTTGTTTGGCAACCACGCCTCTACCAGATACGTCGGAACGACTTTGGAACCAGTAACGCCCCTGACTTCAACTATGCCAGTTTGAATTAACCCGCAATCTTCTGCGACACACTTTGTAATAGCCGTTGAGTTTGCTCCTGTATCCCAAACAGCATCAAAAAAATGTGGTTTTTGCAATTCATTGTCGAAAGCTGTAATGCCCACCTCATTCTTGAGGACATTCAGCAAACAATCACCGTAGGTGGTGAAAGACTCAGGTTGGGCTTTCTGCACCGCTCAACTTGACTCGTGAGTGAAACGTACGAACGACGCTATCAGGATCGGCGGAGCACATTTGGATAAGGAAACTGCCCAACTCATGGTCACGCATCGTCTCCTTGAGAGCCTGTAGCTCACTGTCGTAGACACCAATGACCTTTTGGCACTTTATCACCAAAGCCTTGCCTTCATACTGGGCAGCAAGTTCGGCCTGGTGTGCACGATAGTAACGAAAATCGTCATCAAGCATTGAGCGGGACATGATTTATAAACAATCTCTCGAAACCCGTTTTTATCCTAGCACATACTTGCAAAAAATACGCTGCTTGAAACCTCAGGAATCAGTGGAAATATGCTCTCGGATTTGAAATAACATGAGCGTGGAAAAGGTTTACTAACAATGGGATAAGTAACGAGCCATATTCCGGAGCCAGTAATTTCCCTTATTGCCAATAGCCTAAAGATTGGTTTGAAAACTTTGCTGTTTGGCAGCAGTTTAAAGATCAAGCGTTTTCTATCGTCTCGAGCACCACATGCCAACGACTTGAGTCATAGCTATGGATTCACCACTCATACGTTGGGATAGATTGCTGGCATCAGCAATGAAACTTTCGACAAGGCTCACACAGGCTCGACCCTTTGCAGAACTGTAGTTGTATGCAACATCAACCCGGGTGTCGAGATAGAGGAACCACTGCTCGATAGGAGCAATTAACAAGCCATTTCTATTCGCCAATATGAAAGTCCCTTTGGGATTTTTCGGCACATCTGCAAGACCGATCTTTTCGATCAAGTAACGTCGTAATGCTTTCCACAGACAGACAGAGCACATCTCAAAGCGCTTGACAATTGACTCCACGACTGCTTCTCGAACCAAATCAGAATGCGATGGGTCCAGTTGCTGATAATGCTCATACTGCACCCTCAATAGATTCAGAGTCCTATGAAAATTGCTGTAATCAACCATCACCCAGACAACGCTCATGCAGGAAATGGAACCTTACGTTTTTCTACGATCTCGCGAAATGATTCATTCACGTTACTGAGGTCTATCACATCAACCATATAGGGCAAGTCGGAAGCTTCAAAAGCGTCTTTCAATGCTCCTATATCTCGGTCTGTCAATTGAGAATTGCTTTCAAGAGCAAGGTCCAGATCGGAATATTTGTGTGTCGCTTTTTGAGCGCGACTCCCGAACACCCAGACCTTAACTCCACGAGGCAAATGTGTGCGCAAGATTTTCTGTACGATCTGTAAATGATCCCCACGAATATCAATTGGGCGCATTACGAGATGCCTCCGTGTTCTTCTGCAACTGGTCTAAAAGATATTTGGCGTCTTCAAGGAAATCGGGGACGCAACCAAAAACCATTTGTGCTTTGTCTTTGTTATAAGTGTGACTGGTGATTCCTCTTAACCTGCGATACTCTTTCCAGGCATCCAACTCTGATTGAACCAAACCCAAGTGCAATGCTCTACGAATCGCATCATTAAAACTCAACTCGCTTGCGAGTCTCGGATTATCAGAAACTGCCTTAATGTAGCGCCGGAGCATTTTGATCGACACTTCGTAAGTGAACTCGAAAGCCTGGATCGCAGCGGCAACCATCTTTCGCTTCATACGGGCATCATCTTGGACTGCCTGCGAATCGTACAGGTCCAAAGTGTCCTCGAGTTCAGCAATCGCTCTCTCCAATGCTGTCAAGTCTAAATCCATGGCCTATCTCTATTCCAGTTCAAGTTCGAGCAGGTAATGGCACTGCAGAAGGATTGTACAGTCGTAACTTCGCTCACGCTGAAGTCTTCCCCAAAAAAGTCTGATAAGCCACATTCCCAGTCTCTTCGTAATACCGATACCCCAAGTCTTCCAGGAACGTGTAAAAAGCATCCGTTTCGCCCTCCGGGACCTGCATCCCGACCAGCACTCGCCCATACGCGGAGCCATGGTTGCGGTAGTGAAACAGGCTGATATTCCAATTCTCACCCATGCTCGAGAGAAAATCGAGCAGCGCGCCAGGGCGCTCCGGGAACTCAAAGCGGTACAGAATCTCACGTTGCTCACTGCCGCTGTGTCCGCCAACCATATATCGCAGATGAAGCTTGGCCACCTCGTTATCGCTGAGGTCCAAGACTTCATATCCGCACTCCCTGAGGCTGGCAATCCAGTCTTCCTTCTCTTCTTCCACATCACGGAACTTGATGCCGACGAAAATCTGCGCATCGGAATCATCCCCGTAGCGATAATTGAACTCGCTGATGCTGTGCGCCCCCACCGCTTCACAGAACCGGCGAAAACTGCCCGGTTCTTCAGGAATCGTGACGGCAAAGATTCCTTCATGCCCTTCTCCCAACTCGGAACGCTCCGCAACATGCCGCAATCGGTCGAAATTGATGTTCGCGCCTCTGCTGATCGCAATCAGTTTCTGTCCTTGCACTTCACGATCGTGCGCATAACGCTTGATGCCCGCCACAGCCAACGCACCCGCCGGCTCCAACATCACCCGGGTCTCTTCAAACACATCCTTGATCGCTGCACAAATCTCATCAATGCTCACCAGCAGCACTTCATCCACGCATTCACGCGCCAGGCGAAATGTCTCCTCTCCCACCTGCCGCACCGCCACCCCATCCGCAAACAAGCCTACCCGGCCCAAACTCACCCGCTCTCCAGCCGCCAGCGCTCGCTCCATTGAAGGCGCGTCTTCCGGCTCCACCCCAATGACGCGGGTCTTGGGCCACGCATCGCGCAACCAGACTCCCATGCCCGCTAGCAAGCCGCCGCCGCCCGCTGGAATAAACACCGCTTCCGGCGGGGTTTCGCATTGTTCGCACAATTCCATCGCAATGGTGCCTTGCCCGGCAATCACATCCGGATCATCGTACGGGTGCACGAACACGCGCCCCTCCTGTTCCGCGCGATTCTCTGCATAAGAATAAGCCGCGTCGTAATCGTCGCCTTCCAGCACAATGGTCGCACCCAATGAGCGAACTGCATCAACCTTGATCGGGGGAGTTGTCCGCGGCATCACGATCACGGCATCGAGCTGCAGCCGTGACGCTGCCAATGCCACCCCTTGCGCGTGATTGCCTGCAGAGGCTGCAATCACGCCGCGGGAACGCTGCTCTTCATCCAGCAGCGCGATCTTGTTGTAAGCCCCGCGCAATTTGAATGAGAACACAGACTGCAAGTCCTCTCGCTTGAGCCAGACGTCACAGCCCAAGCGCGCAGACAGGCGCGGCGCAAGCTCCAAAGGCGTGCGTTTGGCCACGTCGTAGACTCGGCAAGCCTGCCGAATGCGTTCCAAATAATCCATGTGCGGGGGGACGGCTGACTTATAATTGGGCCGTGTAATCAGGAAATTATGCCAAACCGCAGTATTCGCGTCGCCACCCTCTCAGAGATTCCGCCCGGAACCACCCTTCGGATTACATCCCTGCAGCCCCCTATTCTGCTGGCCAATGTTTCCGGAACCATTTACGCATGCGATGACACCTGCACCCATGAAGACTCTTCGCTTGCACTCGGTTGCCTGGATGGCGAACTCGTCAAATGCACCCTGCATGGCAGTCGCTTCAATGTCCGCACAGGAGAACCGATGGAAGAGCCGGCAGACGAACCCTTGCGCACCTATCCAGTGCACATTGACGGTGATGACATCCTGATTGAGACGGACACGGACTGAATTCTCATGCCAACGGAATGGCTCAGCGGTACGGTGATTGAAAATCACCATTGGACCGATCAACTGTATTCGCTACGCATCCACGCACCGGGCGTAACATTCGAGGCTGGACAATTTGGTCGCCTGGCACTGGATATTGGCGAGGAACGCATTGCGCGGCCATACTCTTTCGTCAACCCGCCAGATTCGGATTCTCATGAGTTTTACTCCATCATCGTGCCGGAAGGCCCACTCTCTTCACGTCTGGAAGCCCTGAACGAAGGCGATGCGATCTGGATCTCACCACAGGGAGTCGGGTTTTTTGTGCTCTCGGAAGTGCCGGACAGCGACTCCCTGTGGCTCCTGTCCACGGGCACCGGACTTGGACCTTATCTGTCCATTTTGAGGACTGCCGACCCATGGAAGCGCTACAAAAAAATCGCACTGGTCCACGCCGTGCGCTATGCACGAGAGTTGACTTATCGCGACCTCATTGAGGAACTGACACAACAGCACAAAGAACAGCTCACCTATATCCCATTCGTCAGCCGCGAGTCTTCTGACGGAGCTTTGGCAGGACGAATTCCTGCCGCCATTGAAGACGGACGCCTGGCCGAGCGGGCACAGATGGCTTTCGATTCCGAGCGGGCTCAAGTTATGCTCTGCGGCAATCCAGAGATGGTGCAGGACACCTCGTCACTACTGCGAAACATGGGACTTGCACGCAATCGGCGCAGTGCACCAGGTCAGATTACAACCGAAAGTTACTGGTAAGACTTCGGTTTATTCTGCGTTCCGTTCACAAACCCGGTTACGCAAAACACCAATCCCCTCAACCCCGCATTCCACAACATCGCCGGGCTGCAGATATTCCGGCGGCGTCCGTGCAAATCCTACACCGCTCGGCGTGCCAGTCGCCAGAATGTCCCCAGCCTCCAGCACCATCCCTTGCGACAAACACGCAATCTGCTGTTCAATTCTGAAAATCTGATAGCGCGTGTTGGAGCTTTGCTTCTCCACCCCGTTGACGCGGCACCACAAGTCCAGGTCATGCGGATCTTCGATTTCATCTGCGGTCACTATACACGGCCCCATCGGACAAAATCCACTCAGACTCTTACCGATGAAAAACTGCTTGTGGCGACGCTGTAATTCGCGGGCCGAGACATCATTGATGACGGTGTAACCGAAGACATGATCCAGAGCCTCTTCTTCGGCAATCCCTCGTGCGCTACGCCCTATTACCACGCCCAACTCAACTTCCCAGTCTAATTTGTCGGACACACTGGCATCGTAGGGAATATCGCCATACGGGGCATTGACGCTGTTGGCCGCCTTCGTAAAAACAATCGGATACTTCGGCAGATCATCACGCTCGCGTCCCAGTGATGTGGCCGCCTCTTCAACGTGGTCGGCGTAATTAAGCCCCATGCACATAACGTTCTGGCGCGGGCGAGGAATCGGCGCCAACAATTCGGCCTGGTCCGCAGGCACAAAGGCTTCAGCGCCAGCACTTTCATAGGCGTGCCGCAAAGCGGCCAACGCATCAGGACCGCCGTCAACCAAGACCAACATGCTGTTCGGCAGCGTTGTGTCCTGGCGAGCGGGCAAAAAGACCAGATCCTCCTGCTGTACGCCCAACTGCTCGACTGAATCGACGCAAACCGTCAACAGTTTCATGGCTGCATCTCTTTTTTGATGATCTGGTAAGCGCGCGTGAATTCCTTGGTCCGCTCGTTGGCAAATTCCAGAAACTCTCTCGGCAAGCCCTTGGACACCAATTTGTCCGGGTGGAACTCTTTCATCTTTCGTGCGTAAATTTTGCGCACTTCGTCCCAAGGCGTGGATAACTTGATTTCCAGAATCTTGCACGCCCAATCGAGATCTTCTTCAATCGGCGCGGCTCCAGTTGACCGTGGCCCTGCTCGCGATTGAGACCCTGAGAGGTAACGTCGGGCAAGTTCCTCGACTTGCGCTTCCGGAAATCTCAGCGCCGCGCAGCATTCCCACATGATTTGTTGTTCGGGCTCCGAGAAATCTCCGTCTGCACACGCCACTGCGACCTGGATTTCGATGAAATAGGCAATCAGAGTCCTGTTCGCCGCACACGCTTGGGACAACTCCCGCAAATTCTGTTTGAGGTCGAAGTCCGGTTGAGTGCCCAACTCAAAATACTGCATGGCCAGCTCGTCGTATTCCAGCGGCAACCCGATCTGATCCAGTGTCTGTTGCACGCACGCGATTTCTTCTACAGAGACCTGACCGTCCGCCTGTGCAATATGTCCGGCTACCTGGAACGTCGTCTCAAAATACTTCTGCCGCGTCATTCCCGCCCGGCGCATTTCCTCGACTTCCTCGTGCAAATTACTGATCGACCACATTCCTCCGGCCACAGCGCCGAACACCATGCCCCAGCCGCCAAAGAGAAAGCCACCGAGCAACATGCACCCGATAATTTTTACAACGACTCCAAACAACATTTCCCTTGTCCTAGATTTCAGTCAATCCAATCCTCACCACCATCTTCACTGGCACCGCCAAAAAACAACAGCCCCAACAAACCGCCAATGAAAACACCCCATGCGCCTCCGAGCCAGCCGCCCACCGCCATGCCAATGATCACACCCATGAATGCCTCATTCTTGCCAACATTCTTTAGTCCAGATGCCGCACATAGCGGGGCTCTCCATCCAAATGCAGTCGCGCCCCGGATCCTGCCACAATCACTGCCTGCTCCTGCCCTTCCAGTGTCAACACCAGAGTGACGCCGCCACCAATCTCCATAGGGATGCGAATCATGTTGCGCTGAGTGTACAAGGAATCCTGTACATCCGCTTGCGCAATCACAAACGGAACTTCCGGCAAGGGCGAATCAAGTCTCGGGTGTTCGACTTCCAGATTCCCGGACTGCCGCCACAGCGTTCGCTGATCCGCATTGTCCATCACTTTCTCAACCGCGGTGTCCGTGAAGTAAAGACGCAAGGACTCCGTGCTCTCATCCACACGATCAATGCACAAACCGCACAAGTCCAGAATCCGATAACTCATTGCTGCGCCTCATAGGCTTTCAGATAGTCTTCAAAGGAGCGCGGATGACGCCGTTCCTCCTCTTCCCATTCCTGCTGCAGGCGATGCGACTCCCGCACCTGCTCATCCAAACGTTCCTGCATTTCCGAGGCCAGCGAGCGCTGAGAGAAATACTGTTGATGCGCCTGTGAATTCGCCATGGTCCACTCCGCATAGGCATCTCCCTTGGTGCGCATTTCGTCGACGATTTGCGCTGAGGAGACAGCTTCATAATTTTTTATCCGATCGTGCTGCATGCGCCAACTCTCCATGTAATGCGAACCTCCATGTGCCTGATCCAGCACCGCACATACAGCCTCAAGATCGGCGAACAGTCGGGTTGCGTGATCCTGTAGAGTGACCGGCTTCGCGGTCATCTCGCATTGCAGACTCATGTGCTGCGCACGACCATGCTGCGCGGTCTGCTGCAAATTGGCTTGCGTCATCAATTGCTCTGAAGCGGACATCGACGGGCCGTCGTCCAGCAAACAATACACCACCAGCGCGCTGAGAAAGCGCAATGTCTCCATATCGACGCCGCAAGGAGCATACGGATTAATGTCTAGGGTGCGCAACTCCAGGTATTCGACCCCGCGCAGGCGCAACCCGCGAGTCGGCTTCTCATTGCCTTCGGGCACGCATTTGGGACGTACCGGACCATAGTATTCGTTCTCAATCTGCAGACGATTCGGATTGAGTTGCAGATAGGTTCCATCTCGCTTTATGCCAAGTTGTTCATAGTGCGGGCACGGCGTTGCAGTCGCTGCGCGCAGACTGCGGATATAGGCGTCCTGGCTGTTGTAATCGGCGTAGATTCCAGTCTCGGTCTCCAGGCTGTTCTGGTAGCCGATGCCGCTTAAGCGCAACGATGTCGCATCCGGTCCATAGCAGGT
>RKRZ01000199.1 GCA_007571105.1 Gammaproteobacteria bacterium | reverse complement strand
GGAAGTGCAACTTGCAGGCGGTCGATCACCCGTTGCCGAAACGGGGCCAACTGGGATGCCAAATCCATATAAAAGCCAACTGTAAATTAAGTAGTACGGCACTTAGCCGTCTGTTTTTTCACTGGTGTCGGATTCTTCGTCTTCCTCTGCGACTTCATCATCGGTAGTTTCACTGTCGTCGTTGACTCCGAGTGGAGGCATGGATTCACCTCCATCCAGTGCGTCCAGACGCTGTTGGATTATCTGCAGACGATCGCAAATTTGAGTCAGCAGTTCGGTTTGGGACTCAAATTCGTCCCTATTAACGAGTTCCAGGCCTTTCAGGACGGTATTGACGCCGGTTTTAGCGGTTTTCCCGATTTCCTGTCGCGTGGATTCGAAAAGCCCAACTGCATCTCCTAGTCTCTGTACTGCACCGCTTACTATGTTTAGAGCTGTTTTAATCATGTAAATGCGCGGATCCCGTGAAGTGGATTGCCGTATGTTAACACACCCCGCCAAGATTCATCATTCAAATATCTATTCAGGCTCTTCAGAGTATTTTTCATGGTTGTCAGAAAAATGACACCGCCTTGGCGCATTTCCCATAAAATACCATGGGATTGGGCGTCGTTCTAAGGTCGCAGAACTTTAGCGTGTGGGCAGGGTCGGCGTGACACGCGCACCGCGGTGAATGGCAACGATTCCCGCACTGATATTGGTGTACTGGCACGCATAAAATCCTGCCGCGCGCATCATTTCCCGCAAGGTTTGTTGATCGGGGTGCACGGCGATGGATTCCGCCAGGTACCGGTAACTGTCTGCATCTCCAGTGACGAGTTTGCCCAAGGGCGGCAACACATAATGGGTATAGGTGTGATACAGCGGAGAAAGCCAGGCGTCGGGCTGTGAGAATTCCAGTACCACCACCCAGCCGCCGGGGCGCAGCACGCGATGTATTTCGCTCAGACATCGTGCCGGGTCGGTGACATTGCGCAGGCCAAAGCCCATGACAACGCGATCAAAAGAAGCATCCTCAAACGGCAGTGATGCCGCATCGCCCTGCACGAAATCCACATCCGCCACACCCTGATCCAGCAGGCGATTTCGTCCCCGCTCCAGCATGGGGTTGTTGATGTCGCACAGCACAATCTGACCGTCGGACCCCAGGATCGGGGAAGCCAGGCGCGCCAGATCGCCCGTGCCGCCGGCGAGGTCGAGCAGACGCTGGCCGGCGCGCAATTGCGCAAATAAGATCAGTCGTTGTTTCCAGAACCGATGCAGACCTCCGGACATCAGGTCGTTCATCAGGTCATAGCGTGATGCGACGGAGTCGAACACTTCGCCGACGCGCCGGGTTTTCTCTTCGGGCTCGACTTCGGTGTAGCCAAATTTAGCCATGTCAGTTTTCCAACACCTGGCGTGTGACGCCGGCTTGCTCGAGACGCTGCAGGTAATCATTCCAGCGCTCGGTGTAATTTTGCCCGAGTTCGTACAGGTAGTCCCAGGAATAAATTCCCGTGTCATGGCCGTCGCTGAACACCAACTTGATGGCGTAGTGCCCGACCGGCTCAATGGCGTCAATCGCCACGTCTTCCTTGTCGATTTGCAGGGTTTCCTGGCCCGGCCCGTGCCCCATCACTTCGGCGGAGGGTGAATACACGCGCAGATACTCACAACTGAGCCGGAATCGCTCATTCTCAAATGCAATTTCCAGGATCTTGGAGCGCTGATGCAGGTGCAGTTCGGTAGGGGTGTGGTCGGACATGTCTGCTTCCGATCAATCGCGTCTTCGGGCACGCGGGTGGGCGGCATCATAGGTTTGCGCCAGATGCTGATAGTCCAGGTGGGTGTAGATCTGGGTTGTGCTGATGCGGCGATGGCCCAGCAATTCCTGTACGGCACGCAAATCTCCGGAGGATTCCAGCAAGTGGCTTGCGAAGGAGTGGCGCAACAGATGCGGGTGCAGAGCCTGGTCGCTATGGTGGAGCAGGCCGAATTGGCGCAGCCGCAACTGTACGCTGCGCGCCGACAGGCGGCGTCCTCGTTTGCTGATGAACAGCGCTTTCTCGTCGGCCGCAGCCCAGGCATTACGGATTGGGAGCCAGCGCGCAACGGCGTCTCGCGCTTTCTGTCCGACCGGAAGCGTGCGTTCGGATTGTCCTTTGCCCAACACTCGTGCTTCGCCGCCTTTGAGGTCCAGGCCGTCGCAGTCCAGTCCGACCAGTTCAGACAGGCGCATGCCGCTTGAATACAGCAATTCCAGCATGGCTAAATCACGACAGTCCAGATCACTTTCCGGCTCGGTGTCGAGGAGTTGCATCAAGCCATCAACATCCATCACTTTGGGCAGGGTGCGCGCCGGTTGCGGTACGCGCACTTCACGCGCCGGGTTGTCCTGGCGGTGATTCGTGCTGATGAGGTATTCGTAGAATCCGCGCAGTGCCGACAGACAGCGCCGAATGCTTCGCGGCGCGCGCCCTTTGCGAAACAATTGCGCCGTGTAACGCTGAACATCTTCTTCCCCGGCAGATTCCAGCGCAAGCGATTGCTTGTCGAGCCAATCTGCAAACTGGCGCAGGTTGCGCAGGTAATTGCTGCAGGTGTGCGGGGAGTAATTGCGCTCCCAGCGCAAGGCATGGTGAAAGTCGTCCAAAAGCGAATTCCCGGCAGAGGATTTCTTGCTCATGGCGCCGATTCTTCCGCCAGAGGGACCAGACGCTCCAGTGTCGCTGCAATGCAGGCCGCTGTATGGATCAGTAAGACAAATCCATAGTCGTCGTTGAGTTCCTGCGCCGTCACGGTGCGGCACAGAATGCCATGGCGCCGCTGGCGCTTCAGCGGAGAGACAATGAGGGACTCATCCTTTGCGTCACGGTCGGGCCACAGCACGGAGACCGCGTCGGCATCATCAAGAATTTCCGAGCCTTTTTTGAATACGGTTCGGGCCAACCGTTGCAACGGGGCATGATCGGGCAACAGAAATTCCTCCGGCACCCCCGGGACTTCCGGAAACAGTCGAACGGCCCACGCGGCACTTGGGAAATGTTGATTGAGCCGCTTTTCCAAGGATTCCAGCGCTTCGTCCAATGTCTCGCTTGAATCTTCCAGAGTTTCCGCCGCCATCAGCAGGATGTGATCGATCAGGGACTGATTGCGCTGGGCTTCCTCAAAGCAGGCTTCCAGTTCCCGGTTTCGGTCTTGCAGCCGTTGTATCTGGTAGGACTGAAATGAAAGCGTGCCGTCCTGGCTTCCCGTCTGCGGCAGGCTCATTTGTTCGAGCACTTCCGGAAAGGTCGCCAGGAAATTCGGGTGCTCGGCAAGCCATTCAAGGACTTCTTCAGGGTCCAGTTCGAGGCCTTCGACTTCGGGAAGGGGCGTTGTGGCGTCCGTGCTCATAACTGAACGTTCCCTTCAAATGAATACTCAGCGCTCCCACGCAGCAAAACCGGGTGATTTTCATCGCCATCCCATTGCACCTCAAGATCGCCGCCCGGCATCGACACGGTGACAGCGTCCTCCAACTGCTCCCTGAGTCGTCCGGCGACAACCGCTGCGCACGCCCCGGACCCGCACCCTGGCGTCTCGCCGACACCGCGCTCCCAAACCCGCAGGCGAAGATGTCGGGGCGTTGAAATTTCCATAAATCCAACATTGGCGTGTTGGGGAAACCGCGGGTGCGTCTCAATGCGTGGCCCGATTGTGTGCACCGGGGCGCTCTCGGCTGAATCGACTTCCAGAACGGCATGCGGATTGCCCATGGAAACCGCCGAGATTTCGTGTTCCTGTCCGCCGACTTCAAGCAAATAGGTGATCTGGCGCTTGCGCTCAGTGAACGGGATGTCGTCCGGCATCAACTTTGGCATCCCCATATTGACCGTGACGGAGTCGTCGTCATGCACCTGCAGGGCAACGGTTCCGCCAGGGGAGTCCGCCTGCAGTTCTTTCTCTCCATAGCCCCGATCGGCCGCATAACGCCCCAGGCATCGTGCGCCATTGCCGCACTGTTCCGCCGCCCGGCCGTCTGCGTTGTATATCTGATAGGAAAATTGCGCCTCTGCACTGGATGGGCGACTCAAAATCAGTACTTGGTCGCAGCCGATTCCTGTGCGCCGATTGGCCAGGTGGCGCACTTGGGCCGTATTTGGAGAAATCTTGTGTTCCCAGGCATCCAGCACCACAAAATCATTCCCCAAACTGTGCATTTTTGTGAAATTCAAGCGCATGCAGGCATTTTACCCAACAGCGGGGTTTGCCTGTTGCGGAGACTGCTTTTGCAGGTCAGGCGGCAGCCAGTTCCTCGCGCATGGCGCGCAAGGTTTCTGCATAGTCGGAAGTGCCGAAAATCGCGGAGCCGCACACAAAGGTATCGGCGCCGGCCTGTTTGACTTGCCGAATGTTGTCGACCTTGATGCCGCCATCGACTTCCAGCCGGATCGGGCGATCAACAGCGTCAAGACGTGTTCGCGCCTCCCGCAATTTGTCCAGTGTCTGCGGAATGAATTCCTGGCCGCCGAAGCCCGGGTTTACGGACATCAGCAGAACCAGATCAAGTTCATCCAGCACGTGATCCAGCACGCTGAGCGGCGTGGCCGGATTCAGGACCAGGCCATTTTTGCACCCCAGATCGTGCACCAATTTCAGGCTGCGATGCACGTGTTGCGAGGCTTCCGGATGAAAACTGATGTAACTGGCGCCGGCTTTTGCGAAATCCGCGATCAACTCGTCGACCGGGGTGACCATGAGGTGAACATCAATGGGCGCGGTGACGCCGTGGTTGCGCAGAGCCGAACAGACCAGCGGCCCGATGGTCAGATTGGGGACGTAATGGTAGTCCATCACATCGAAATGAACCATGTCGGCGCCGGCTTCGAGCACGGTATCCACCTCCTCACCCAGTCGTGCGAAGTCAGCAGACAGGATAGAAGGCGCGATTTGATCGGGGAGAGACATCAAAAAGCCTTGATTGCAGGGGCAAAGTATACAATGACCCCCTCACAGAAAGGGCTGCCAGGCGATATGACGGGCAGAAACAATACCTGTTGGAGTTATTCCGGTGCTAACGGTGCAGAGCACTGGGGTGAATTGCATGCGGACTGGAAGCTTTGTGGTGAAGGACGCTGGCAGTCTCCGATTGCGCTGCCGCAAGAGGCGGAGCTTGCCGATATGCACCTGTCATTCCATTATGCCGAGGTGCGGGCCCAGTTGAGCAATGTGACGCATTCGGTCCGTATCGAACTTGGGCCGGGTGCGGGTTTCCGGTTAGACGGGCATGACTACGCCCTGCGGCAATTTCATTTTCACACGCCAGCAGAGCATCTTTGGTCAACGGACGCAGACCCTGCGGAGTTGCATCTGGTACACCGAAATCAGCTCGGCGGTATTGCCGTGATCGGAGTGGCGTTGCGCACAACCCTACCGTCTTGCCAATCTTTGCCTCAAGCGCTCTGGGAGCATCTCATGGGAGAGGAATCAGAGCAGGCGTTTGCATTGGATTTGAGGCAAATGCTCCCGGAAGGGGGAGGCTACTTCAATTATTCCGGCTCCATGACGACGCCGCCATGCACGGAAGGAGTCCAGTGGTTGCTGGCGCGGGAACCCTTGGCGATTCGCGAAGAACATGTCGCCTGGCTCAATCAGCAGACGGGTCCCAATGCGCGCCCCGTGCAGCCGATAGGGAAGCGGCAGGTGTGCCAAATTGAGTGCGCCGCAACATGAGCGATACCACGCTCGGGCTGGATGAGGCGCTTCGACAGTATTTACTTGAGGTGTCGGTTCAGGAGGGTCCTGTCGCGCTCGCTTTGCGCGAACACACGGCGGCGTTGCCGGAGCATTACATGCAGATCAGTCCTGAACAGGGACAGTTTTTTCGAATGCTGATTCGCCTGATTAATGCACAGCGCATCCTTGAAATCGGAACTTACACGGGCTACAGCGCTCTGTGCATGGCGCAAGCAGCGGGGGAGCGTGCGCGCTTGGTGTGCTGCGATGTCAGTGTTGAGTGGACCGATATTGCTCAAGAATTTTGGAATCGCGCCGGTGTTCGAGACCGGATTGATTTGCGGTTGGCGCCTGCGCTTGAAACGCTGGAACAGTTGCGCGAGGCAGGAGAGTCGGGCACCTTTGATTTCGCCTTTATTGATGCCGACAAGGGAAATTACTGGGCGTATTACGAGGGCACTTTGGAGTTGATGCGACCGGGAGGTCTGATTGCAGTCGACAACACGCTGTGGTCCGGGCGGGTTGCCGATCCGAGTGAAAAGGAGCCTGACACCGTGGCAATTCGGGAGTTCAACCAAAAGTTGTCGGAGGATGCGCGGGTGCAGATCTGTCTGGTTCCAATTGGGGATGGGCTTACTTTGGCGCGCAAGTGCTGACTACAATAAGGCACGGTTTCACCGAAAGCTTCAATGAAAACATCTGACCTCTTCGTTCGCTGCCTTGAAATTGAAGGCATCGAGTATGTGTTTGGTGTGCCGGGTGAAGAGAATGCGGACTTTGTCATGTCGCTGGAGCAGTCGGACAAAATCCAGTTCATCCTGACGCGCCACGAACAAGGCGCGGCGTTCATGGCGGAAGTCTATGGGCGTTTGACCGGCCAGCCGGCCGGATGCCTGGGCACGTTGGGGCCAGGGGCGACCAACCTGTTGACGGGCGTGGCGAACGCCAACATGGATCATACCCCGCTGTTGGTGCTGACCGGCCAAGGGTCCACCACGCGCATGCACAAGGAGTCGCACCAGATCATGGATGCGGTGGGAATGTTCCGACCGGTAACCAAATGGACCACCAGCGTTATTCAGCCGGATTCCCTCCCGGAAATTGTGCGCAAGGCTCTGCGCATTGCACGCAGTGAAAAGCCGGGCGCCGTTCATCTGGAATTGCCGGAAGATATTGCCAAAAAGGAAACTGAAGTCGAACCGATTGAGCCTGTGCGGTTTCGGCGCCCGATTCCGGACCCGGAGCAGGTGAATTTGGCTTTTGACATGCTGGCTCAGGCGCGGCGGCCTGTGATTCTGGCCGGGAACGGTTGCATCCGGATCCGTGCAAGCCAACAGTTGCGAATGTTTTGCGAGACGACCGGCATTGGAGTCATGAGCACCTTCATGGCGAAAGGTTGCGTGGATATGGATGAAGACTATTGCCTGTTCACCATCGGTCTGGGAGCCAAGGATTTGGTGGCTTGCGCGATTGATGCCGCGGACATAGTCTTGGCGTTAGGCTACGACATGGTGGAATACCCGCCCCGCCTGTGGAACCCGGATGGCGCCAAGACCATCATTCATGCGGATTTTCTGCCGGCAGAGATTGACTTCCACTATCACCCGGATGTGGAGTTGGTTGGTGATTTGGCGCAAACGCTGGCCATGCTCAACGAGCACGCTCGAGCACATGGCAAGATGGATTGGGACCTGCAAAAGGAATTGCGAGTACGCGAAGGCATGCTGGAAGAGTTTGCCTTGCATAAGGACGACACCGCGACGGGCAAGCTGAAACCGCAGAAAGTGCTTTGGGACGTTCGGGATGTGATGGGGCCTGAAGACGTGTTGCTGTCAGATGTCGGTGCGCACAAAATGTGGATTGCGCGCCATTACCATTGCCACGAACCCAATACCTGCCTGATCCCGAATGGGTTTTGTTCGATGGGGTTTGCGCTTCCGGGTGCGATTGCGGCGCACTTGGTCTACCCGGACCAGAATATTTTGGCGATTTGTGGGGATGGCGGATTCATGATGAATGTGCAGGAAATGGAAACGGCCCGCCGCCTCAATGCCGATATTGTGGTGATGGTCTGGGAAGACGGGGGCTATGGACTGATTTCCTGGAAGCAGGAGCAGCAGTTCAACCACCACACGGTGCTGGAGTTCAGCAACCCCGACTGGCTGCAATTGGCGGAGGCCTTTGGCTGGCAGGGTCATGTGGTGGACGACAGCCAGAAACTGAAGCCCGTGCTGGAGCAGGCTTTTGCCGAGTCGGGGCCTTCTTTGATCGTGGTGCCGATCGACTACGAAGAGAACATGCGCCTGACCAAGCACCTCGGCGAGATCATTTGCCGGATTTAATTAGGGTGGTGCCCCCAGGTGGAATCGAACCACCAGTCCGGGATTAGGAATCCCGTGGTTTATCCTTTTAACCGATGGGGGCACGGGATACATACTGATTCTACGCAGTGTAATTGGAGAGATGGTGGGCGATGCTGGGATTGAACCAGCGACCTCTGCCGTGTGAAGGCAGCGCTCTCCCGCTGAGCTAATCGCCCGGACGCTCAGTCTAGCAGAGGCCCTTTTGGTTTGCAGACACGGGGCAGCCAAAAGATTTGGCTGATTATGTCACTGGCCACACAAAGCCTGCAAGCAAAGCGCACATTAGTATGGAGTGGAAATCCAGCAAAAGATTCTTTCACTTAAAGAGATATTTTCTCTTTAAGCTGTCTCTTATCACTCTCTGA
>RKRZ01000184.1 GCA_007571105.1 Gammaproteobacteria bacterium | reverse complement strand
TGGCGGAGGGCTGGCCGGTCGTCAAAGCCGCCGGGTTCGCCCTTGCCGCCGCCGCCCTCAAGCACACCATCCACGGCGACCAGCTCCGCGCCTCGCCCGCCGAGGTGATGCGCTACGCGGCCAAAGGCGCGGCCGTGTCCCGCTGAATCGCGCTTTGTAAGCGGCGACTACCGCAAGGTAACCAGCACTTCGTTGCGGCGCAGCTGCGGGATCGTCCATGGCGGGTTGTAGCCCGCCACCCGCCAATCGCCCTTGTGCTCCAGCTCGCGCGCATCCAGCCATGCCACAAGCTTCCTGCGGTTTTCTTCGGCGGCTCTGTCGCGCCAGAGGCCACCGAAGCGGACACTGGCTACCCGGCGCGGCGCCACATCGCGGATCTTCACCATGGGGTTGGTGGGCGCCGGTGCATTTTCCGCCGTGTAGCCCTCCGGCAGGACAAAGCCCATCGTCCAGGCCCGGATACCGTCGTCAGCCAGCTTCGAACCGTTTCCCGCGCCTGAATCGTCCGCGGGGCTCAAGACCACTGGCGCGATCATTTCGATTTTCTCGCCGCGCGGCGCAAGTTCCACCGGCGCGATCATCTGAATCTTCTCCTTGCCCTGGTTGGCGCCGGAGATGTAGCGCACCAGCCAACTGAAGCCAACCCGGCTGGCGGAATCGAAAGCGCGCGGCACCACAACTTCGGCAACGGCATAGGCATCGTATTCGCGCACCTGAAAATCGCCGTCCTCGATCACTACCCGGTGGGCCGGCTCTTCCGCAGCCTTTCCTCCAACCACGGAGCAGGCCGCAACAGTCGTCGCCGTCACAATCCCGAGCAAACCAGCCTTGAGGGATTTGCGCGGTTTCCCCGCCGCGCTTCGCGATTCACTTGCCCAGGCAATACGATCAGGTATTGAAGTCTTCATAGCCACATCCTCAACTTCACCCTCACCCCAATCACTCAAGGAATATACGCTCGCCATTGCCTCCCCGGATTCAACCGCACCGAGGCTTGCGAACAGCGCAAGCGCCCCCAAACACATCTCCCTTGTTGTGACCATGGCCGTGACCACCGTATGATCGGGCCATCCGAGGGATCCGGGGCAGCCTGATGGACACAATTGCGAATGACGTCGCCTGCAAGGCCAGAAGAATCAAGGCGTACCGTTATCTCGGACGAGACTACGTCCCGAATAGTTCGCGTTGTCTACCAACTCCATGTTTCGCTGGCGCGCCCACCAGATTCGCCAGTTCCGAGATCGGCACATTACCGAGTTCCCTCGGTTCAAGCTTGTGCAGTCCGCCGCCGTAGACACACCCCTGTCCGAGCATTGCACTCGGACTAATCTCATTGAGAAGCTGCCAAATCCGTCTCTTCAGTTCGGGCTGCTCAGCGAGGACTCGCGAAATCTGCTCCTTCGGATACAGCATCAGGTAGACGTTCGCTGCGGTGGCCTGGGAGTGATTCAAGATGAAGCGGAACGGTCGACCATTCCTCTTATCGCTTCGCCCCAGGTAAGTACAGACGAACAGTATTCCTGCGCGTACCAAGGCTTCCTGTGCCGACAGAAATAACGCTTCGCAACATCCCGTGACCTTCCCTCCTCCAGATATCGCCATAATGCCGGGTACTTCCTGCCGACCTCAGCCTCCCCCAACCGGCAATCCAGGAGGAAAAGACGACGATCCAGCACGGGGTTTCCGGCGCCGTCTGCCGCCACTTCATCCTTGGGAAGGTGTCGCGGGCTGGGCAGTATTGGTCGAAACGCCTCGTAGGGCAGCTCACGACGCTCGATTTCCTTCGCCGTCAGAATGAAATAGCTGTTGTCTCCGGTCACCAAACCACGCTTTATTTTGAAGAAATCCCCGAGAACCGGGGTATCGCAACGATTGAATCCCTCCTTCAGCGGATATCGCGTCCACTTGGGATCCCGGCGTAACGTGCCCACCTTGATCAGGCGCTCCACCTTCGGCTTTTTCAATGATCCGCCATAGGTGAACCGGACCTCTTGCCTTGGTTGCGGCTTCTCATTGCGGAACCAGACAACCGCCGAAGAAACCAGCGCATCGCCAAACTGAACATCGTTTGGGTCGAAACGGTGGATATGCAGAAGCTGGACTCTGTCCAGCAGATAGAGCTTTATCGACTAGCCGTAGTTTACGTCCATGAATTCCCTCGGTATCAACCAGCCAGCAAGACCGCCGCTCGCCATCCAGGCGTGGCTCAATCCAAGGAAGTAGCAATACAACCCGGCAAGCCCACTGATTTTGACGCCGCAAGCCGATTGGGTATGCGCTCTCAGTCGCGTCTTCTCCCCGTTACCGATATGGTGATGACGCACATACGGGGGATTGCAAATGAGAAGATTAAATCGTTGCGGCTCTGGTGGTGCGACAGTCTTGGTGAAATCCCCCAGACGTACATCAAGGCTCGTACCCTCCCACAGCCGTGCCGCCGGAATGCCGTAGTGATCGTCGATTTCGTAACCCACCGCAGCATCGACTCGGCTGCTTGAGAACACTTCGAGCAACGCTGAGTAGAAAGACCCCGTTCCTATGGCCGGATCAATGAAACGCAGCTTCGTGTTGTCGTTCAGGAGCTTCTTCGCATAGCGCAAGATGTCCGAGGCAAGCCCTGTCGGCGTGGCGAACTGTCCCATCCTGTTCCTTTCTGCCTGGGTCTTGCCCGCGTCCAGTCTCTCCTGGAGCGATACCCGACGTTTTTCCATATCCGATGCCGAACGCTTGACCATCTACAGTCCAAACTCCTCAAGGTCGTCAATGCGGTGTAGACGATAGCGGTACCCGGTCCCGTAAAATGGCCCGTCGAGCCAGCATTTCGGGTTTCGTTTCGCACGACTCAATGGCGCGCATTACGCGGCCTCGGTACTCCGTATGTTTCGGTCATTAGTTATCTCAGGATTCTGGTCGCCTCCGATACCTTTTGCTTCTTGCCATCCCGGCGGATCGTTGTGGCTCTCGCGGTATCGTTGTCTTGGTATCTCACTTCAAAATCAATGAAGTTGATTTCTGTGTCATGACCGCCAAAGCACGCATTGAATGCAGCCAGAATCTCGACATCTTCAAGATTCTGCGCCTTGGGGTTCGGGTTACTTCGAGCGTCAGGAACCGTTGCCGGCATTAGGTAGATACAAGGAGGGGGCAATCGATAGTCTCCCAAGTCCGTCAATCGCTCCGTATTCGCTTGCACCTTCGGACATGGCCGCGCAATTGTCCCGCAGACCATATCCCAAATGATTACGCCGTCCACACGTTCCTGACGGGAAATGATCTCCGCGCTCAGGCGAGTGTGAAGTCCCGACCAGGCATTTCGCCTAGGGTCCGCGCCCGGATTGGTGCAAACGCTCCAAATCACAAATTCTTGAGCACTTGCCGGACGTTCGAAGATGTTCGTATTGTTGCCGTCAAGACAGCCCTTGAGTTCGATAACGGCTAACTTCCCGCTGTTCAAGGTCACAGTGTAGTCATGCCGATTCGCTTCGCCCGTTGACCGCCACCAAGCTATGTAGCCGCCGTCCTTCATGTGGTCGAGCACCTGCCGCACGAAGTCTCGTTTGTCCGTCATGGTAGCTG
The DNA here is from genome assembly GCA_007571105.1 of Gammaproteobacteria bacterium. Taxonomy (GTDB): domain Bacteria; phylum Pseudomonadota; class Gammaproteobacteria; order Poriferisulfidales; family Poriferisulfidaceae; genus Poriferisulfidus. The sequence goes on along the minus strand of RKRZ01000184.1, from coordinate 4,921 downwards.
CAAACTGACCACGGATCCGCTCGATTGCTCCCCGAAAAAGACCGCTGTTGTAGAACTCGCGCTCGTCGAGCCCATGCTCGCCAAGGGTGTGAGATTGTGTCTTTAGCGTTTCGGCAAGTTGCTTGATCTGCGTGCGAAGCTCACGATTTTGTTCGCACGGAATTACGCTCATGCGGCTTCCTTCATCTGCCTGTATGCGTGTCTCAAAATGGGCTCGAATACATATTTTGCGAGATGGCGCACGGCCGGAACGACAACCCCATCCCCAGTGAGGTGGTAGGCCTCATTGTAGTTTTCCGGAAGCTTGTAGTCGTCGGGCAATCCCATCAAGCGAGCCGTCTCGTGGCTGGAAATAAGCCTGGTTCTTACATGCTCTCCCTCGACGACAATGACCAGTTGCCTACTGGACCCTCCAGCGGGAGTCCTCAGGCAACCAGCAATGCCATCAAAGCGAACCTCGGCCCGCTGCGTCTTTGTTCCGTGTTGATCAGCGCGTGTGCGCTTGTAAAGCGTGCCGACAGTGCGATGCCCTGATCGTTTCGCCCTATCAACCTTCGCCAGATTGACGTCGCTCATCGTCGAAAGCAGCCGCTGTGTTTCCTTGGATGTATGCCAAATCACGCTTGTTGGCTTGTCCTCAATCAAGTTTTCCAGCCTTGTTTTCCGCACACGGGGCTCGGGGATGGGCCACCAGATCCAGTGTTCACGCAAGTGGTCATCCAGCTTCTGGTAGGCATTTTGAAGAGCCCTTGTGTACCAAACCGGCGACGAGATGGCGTCAGTCATACCAGGCGCCAGATCCAGATCTTTGCGCAGCGCCAGAACAAAAAGTCTTGGGCGTGATTGTGGAAGAAAACGCGCCGCGTCCATGACTACGGCACCGTACCGATAGTCTGCTAGCTTGAGGGCCGAGCAGATTGCGGCGAAATCTCCGCCACCATTGGAAGTCAGCGTTCCACAAACATTCTCCAAAGCAATGAGTTTTGGCGCGCGCCTTTCCCCGATCAACTCTTCCATGAGGGAAAAGAATGGCCAGAAAGTTCCGGATCTATGTCCATCCAAACCTGCGCCGCTGCCCGCAAGTGACAGATCCTGACAAGGGAAGGACCCCCATGCCAAATCGGCGTAGCCGGGAACATCCGAGACCTCTAGCGCGCGAACGTCCCTTGTGTCCAGTACATCGTCGCCCCAATTTCGCCGGTATACACGTGCCTTCTTATGGTCGAAATCGTTGGCGAAAAGGCATGACCATCTTGGGCCAAGTCCCATCCGCACCATGCCGCCACCGGCAAAAAACTCATAGAAACTATACATTAGCGGGCCTCCTTCCCTGTTGTCTCGCAGCACCGATACGTGGCAGCCTCGTTGTTGGCACCCGTAGCGGTGCAACGGCCAATACAAGGCCAAATCGCTCCCTTGCGCCAGTTGGGATCATCGCGTATGCCTGCCGCAGAATTCTGCCGTGACAACGCTTGGTGGTCAAGACTGACAGACAGCGCACGCAAAGAGGATGTGTCTAATAAATAGTCTGCGCTTTCGGCGGTTTCTCAAGCTTCTCTCGATTTTTTTGAATCTCATTAGATCGCTTCTTGATGCTCGCACGATACTCGTTCAAGAGATGCAGTGCCCGCTCCATTTCGTCAAGGCTAGGAATAGGGATGTTCTTGCCGGCCGGCATGTCGTGACCCGAAAACTCAGAGGCTTCTTTCATGGCCCAGAAGATTTTCCGATAGTCCTCATCATCGACCACGACCCGCTTGAGGTTGAGTGTTCTTACATCGGTTCCAAAGCGCTCCACGACTTTGCCCAGCAATACCTCTTCAACCAGCCTTTCCCATGTCTCTCGAAGTTGGGCGTAGAAGCCTACTGCTTGGTGGCGATCAATCACGTTGTTCATTTCTTTCTTCGCCTTTAGTTTGTCCAGATGCTCACGGAGAACGGCAATGCGTTTAGTGACTGGTTTACCTTCCCATGGCTCATCGTCCCGCTCGACAACGCCAAAGCCCAATTCCGCTAATTCGCGAACAACATGAGTGACAACCGGCACTGGGCTTGGAACATGAGAGGCTGCCTTTGACAGCACTTCCGAAAAGAACAGGAGGTTGTGCGTAAAAATAATGACTTGACGCCCGTTTCCTGCCTCTTGCACGAGGCGTTTTGCTACTTGTCGAAGCCGTATGTGATCTAGCGATGACACAGGATCGTCAACGATGATGCCGTGCTGCTTGGGCTGGCCGTTTACATCAGCCAAGAAACAAGCCAATCCGAGCGCCCGTTGTTCACCTTCGCTTAATACATCCTTGCTCGCTACCTTTTGCTTGGCGTCAAGGCTGACTTTGTAGCCGCTCTCGCCCTTCCGACTGTCATCTCTTATCGTGAGGTGCAGGTGCGTGAGACTCAGCGCCTCAGTCTCGGAACGAATTCGGTCTCGAAGTCCCTCGCTGACAAGTTCTTGCCGTAGAGAATTAGCTTTGTGAGACACAGCGTTGGTTTTCGCAGAGCGCTCACACTCCTTAAGTCGTGCCTTTAATTCAAGATTCTGACGGCGAGCAAGAATAATTTGAAGGCTGTCTGCAAGGTGTTTCGTGTCTTTGAGCTGCGACAATCTTTTACTTCGGATTTCTTGTTCAGCATTCTGCTTTGCTGCTTCGAGTATGCGCGCCTCTTGATTCAGAGAATCTATTTCTTCCCTAAGAGCGCGCAACAGACTAAAGTCCAGCGCGGGAAGATCTGAGAGGTTGTCCGCTAATTTCGCTTCGACCAGTTTTGCGCGGTGCTCGGCTGCCGAAATTGCTAGTGCTATTGCTTGTTCTGCCACCTTCCGACGCTTGGTGGTCATTTCCTGAAACTCGGCGAGACGGCTGTTGATGTCTTGCGTAGAGGGAATGCTGAGAAATTTAAGGCTGGACATTATTTCGTCGAGGTCTTGAGTTGCTTGATCAGCATCTTTCTTGGCTGCTCCAGTGACATACTCCTCAAAGCGCAGCAGCCTTTCCGAAGCTTCTTGGCTCAATGGCTGCTGACAGAGCAAGCAAAGAACGCCTTCTTGAGTCGCAGGAGGCGGAACATCTGGGTATGCGAGAATTGAGTATTCTTTGGCGTAGCGAAACATCCGCTGCCATACGTCCGAACCCACGTGAGGCAACGGCTCGGTTGAAAAAAGATCCTTGGCAGCCAATTGCGCCGCCTTGGCAGTTTCATTGGCCCGTGCAATAGCATTTTGCAGCGCGACCACTTGCTTCTCTGAGAGCATCGACTTGAGCGTTGTGAAGTCTTGCTGCAATTGCTTAAGCACACTACTTACGCGCCTGCATTTGCTCGCAAGAACCTCCGGGTCGCTCTCGCCTGAAACCTGGAGCGCATTTAATTCACGTGCGAGACCCTCGTTCCACTTGTTGTTCTCGGCTATTTCTTCGGCTTTGGGAAGATCAGACAAGGGAGTTGTGGGTTGAAGTTTCTCCACGAGTTCGTGAACTTTTGTCCTTGGTGTGAACCCCGCGGGAAGTCCAAGCCTGAGTCTATTGTCAACTTCCGAAATCATCTGACTGATTCGGTTTTGCACCACAGTTAGTGTTTGCCCAAACCGTGTAAGCAACTCAATCTCGTATGGGAGGTAGTCGATGCTATTTCTTGCGTCTACATAGAGCCTGGCGTTATGGCTGTCGAAAACGGACAGGTGTGCTACATCCACAAGGGGTTCGTTCCCATCTGGCCAAATCGCGTCTTGCACATCTTCCTTGCCGTCGATCTTGTAACGAATCCTTGCTTGAGCGGGCTCAGGATTCGCTTCAAGAAAGACATCTGAATAGATCGTGTCCTTTACGAGGGCGCGGCAAATCTTCTTCAAGATACGACAATACCCGCTCTTGCCCGATCCGTTGCCGCCGTATATGAGGGTGATTCCATGCGTCGCGAATGGCAGCACTTGTCCCGTTGCGGGCCGATTGGTATTTTGAACTTCATCCAAAGCACACAAGCGAGCGACTGGCATCACATCAGCATCTTGAATGAGGTGTTTTTGACTCAGTGGAAGACAATCGGGTTCTTCACTAGCCGGAATTTCGTGTTCTCGAAGTAAATTGTTCAATATCGCGGATAAACTCGCATCGTCGATTTCAAGAGAGGTTGCTACTCGTCGAAATGCGTCTTGCTGCCAAGGCTTAAGTGCGGCAACCCAATCAAGTATCGCGCTTATCGCCATAACTCGTAAGGGGGGCTACCAGTGCCAGAGGGTGCCGTCTTCGAGGCGGTTGACGGGCAGGGAGGCGGGGCGGTAGGGGTGCTTTGCCGCGAGTTTCTCGTCGATTTCCACGCCGTGGCCAGGGGAATCGCCGGGATGCAGATAGCCGTTGTCGAAGCGCCAGGCGCGCGGGAATATGGCATCGGTTTCTTCGGTGTGGCGCATGTATTCCTGGATGCCGAAGTTGGGCACGGACAGATCGAAGTGGAGCGCGGCGCCCATGCTTACCGGTGACAGGTCGGTGGCGCCGTGACAGCCGGTGCGCACCTGGTGGAGCGCCGCCAGCGCGGCAATCTGGCGCAGGTGGGTAATGCCGCCGGCGTGGGTGACGGTGCAGCGGACGTAGTCGATGAGCTGGTTCTGAATCAGGTCCTTGCAGTCCCAGATCGTGTTGAAGATTTCGCCCGCGGCCAGCGGGGTGGTAGTGTGCGAGCGGATCAGTTTGAACGACTCCTGGTTTTCGGCGGGCGTAGGATCCTCCATCCAGAACAGCGCGTAGGGTTCCAGAGCCTTGCCCAGGCGCCCGGCCTCAATGGGTGTAAGGCGGTGATGCACGTCATGCAGCAGGTGGGGCGTGAAGCCATATTGTTCGCGCAGCGCGGCGAACAGCGACGGGACGGAGTTGAGGTACTTCTCCGAAGACCAGGTGTTCTCCTCCGGACGGGCCGAAGAGGCCGGCTC
>RKRZ01000050.1 GCA_007571105.1 Gammaproteobacteria bacterium | reverse complement strand
CGGTAACACTGATCGGCGACGCTTCGCTGTCCCGACGCCCAATGGAGCGCGTTGCAACCCCTTTGCGGGCGATGGGTGCGCCAATTGAAACCGAGGACGGACACGCTCCGATCCGTATCACTCCCCATACTCACCTGCGAGGACACACACATGAGCAGCCCATTGCCAGCGCGCAAGTGAAATCCGCCATTCTGCTTGCCGGCCTGTGCGCCGAAGGACGCATGTGCTTGGTCGAGACGGCTCCTTCACGGGATCACACCGAGCGCATGCTGCCGGCTTTTGGCGCGCACTGCGAAGTCGATGGCCTGCGCATCTGCATCGCCGGCGAACAATCCCTGCAGGGGGCCAACATTGCCATTCCCCGAGATCTGTCGGCTGCCGCATTTTTTGTGGTAGCCGCCTGCATTGCACCCAACTCCGAACTGTTTCTGCCTCACGTGGGCCTCAATCCGCGCCGCGATGGCGTGTTGCGCATCCTGCAAGCAATGGGCGCCGACATCGAAGTCCACCTCACCGAGCCGGATGCTCCTGAGCCTGTTGGAGCCTTGCGCGTGCGCCACAGCACACTCACCGGCATCCGCGTCGACCCTGAGCTGGTACCGAACGCCATTGATGAGTTTCCGGTTCTGTGCATTGCAGCGGCATGTGCGGAAGGTGTCACGGAATTTCGCGACGTGGGAGAGTTGCGGCTGAAGGAGAGTGATCGCATCGCCGCTATGGCAGAGGGATTGCGCGCACTTGGGATTTCCGTTGAGACCAGCGATGACTTCATGCGCATCACTGGCGGCCCCATTCGCGGGGGAACCGTGCAAAGTCACCAAGACCACCGCGTTGCCATGGCCTTCGCCATTGCCTCTCTTGCCTCCTCCGACACAATCACGATTGAAGATGCCGGTTGGGCGGCAACCTCTTTTCCCGGCTTCGCCGATCTGGCACGAACGGCCGGACTTCAATTGCGCGATGGATAACCCCATCCCTGCCATTGCAATTGACGGAACGGCAGGTTCCGGCAAAGGCACGCTTGCACGCGAGTTGGCTCGAGAGTTGGGCTGGCACTATCTGGATTCGGGCGCACTTTACCGTGCCTGTGCCTACACCATTCTTCTGCAACAGATTGACCTTGATGATGCCCGTGCTTGCGGAAAAGCGGCGCATGACATGGAATTGGAAGTCCGTTTTGAGACACCAGGGTTGCAATTGTGGTTGTCGGGAAAAGACATCAGCGAACAGATCCGCACCCCGGAAGTTGGTGCCGCTTCCTCTTCCATTGCCTCACACCCGGAAGTGCGCAGGGAGTTGCTGCCCCGACAGCGCGCAGCGCGTCAAGCCCCGGGATTGGTTGCGGACGGGCGCGACATGGCCAGCGTCGTATTCCCGGACGCGGTCCTGAAGGTATTTCTGACCGCTTCGCTTGAAATTCGGGCGCAACGGCGGCAAGCCCAGTTGAAAGCCATGGGAGTCGATGCTAAAATTGGCGCGCTTATCCAGGAATTGACCCTGCGCGATCAGCAGGACATGCAGCGCCACGCCGCGCCGCTGATTCAGACTCCGGATGCCTTTTTGCTCGATACCGGCGCGTATTCGATCGAAGAGGTTTGCGCCCAGGTTCGGGCTCGCCTGCCCGATTCACCAACCCCACACTGACAAAGGCACCCATCCTCATGAGCGAATCCTTCGCAGAACTTCTCGAAGAGAATATTTCACGCCTGCAAATCCGTCCAGGCTCCATCATTGACGGCACCGTTGTTGACATTCAGTCCGATACCGTCATCGTCAGCGCCGGCCTCAAATCCGAATGCTTCATCCCGATTGACCAGTTCCGCGACGCGGACGGCCAACTGGAAGTTGCCGTCGGCGACGTTGTCGAAGTCTCCCTCGACGCGCTGGAAGACGGCAGCGGCGAGACGCGCATGTCGCGCGAGCGCGCCAAACGCATCCGCATCTGGAACGACTTGGAGAAAGCCTACGAGGAAGGCACCAAAGTCACCGGCACCATTGCAAGCAAAGTCAAGGGCGGCTTCACCATCAACCTCAACTCCGCAGTGCGCGCCTTTCTGCCCGGCTCTCTGGTCGACGTCCGCCCAGTGCGGGACACCGCCTATCTGGAACATCGGGAGTTGGAGTTCAAAATTATCAAGATTGATCGGCGACGGGACAACGTGGTGGTCTCTCGACGCGCCGTCATTGAAGTCGAACACAGCGCCGAGCGCAACGCGATTTTGCAGAAACTGTCCGAGTCCGGCGTCGTGCGCGGCACGGTGAAGAACCTCACCGACTATGGCGCTTTTCTGGACCTGGGCGGCGCAGACGGCTTGCTGCACATCACCGACATGGCCTGGCGGCGCATTCATCACCCCTCAGATGTGGTTGAAATCGGCCAGGAGATCGACGTCAAAATCCTGAGTTACGATCCGGAAAGCGGCCGGGTCTCCCTCGGCATCAAACAGCTCACCCAAGACCCCTGGGAGAACATCACCGACCGCTATTCGGTCGGCAGCCAGGTCAGCGGCAAAGTCACCAGCATCACCGATTACGGCTGCTTCGTTGAAATCGAGGACGGCATCGAAGGGTTGGTGCACGCCTCGGAAATGGACTGGACCTCGCGCAATCCGAATCCCTCGCGAATGGTCACCATGGGCGAGGCGGTCGAAGTCAAGGTGCTGGAAATTGATCTTGAACGCCGGCGCATCTCGCTCGGCATCAAGCAGTGCACCGACAATCCCTGGGAGGCCTTCGCGGCCATGTACTCCAAGGGCTCTAAAGTCACCGGCACCGTCAAATCGATTACCGACTTTGGCGTTTTTGTCGGCCTGGAAGGCGGCATTGACGGATTGATTCATCTGTCGGACCTGTCCTGGACGGAACCCGGCGAAGAGCTCATTCGCAACTACCAGAAAGGACACGAAATTGAAGCGCGTGTGCTGTCGGTTGACGTGGAGCGCGAACGCGTGTCTCTCGGCATCAAGCAACTGGACGATGATCCGATGCAGGAATGGGCGCGACAGAACCCGAAGGGAAGCAATGTCATGTGCACGGTGGCAGAAGCCGAGCCTCGCAGCGTGACGGTGACGCTGGCGGAGGATGTTGCCGGCACGATTCCCGCATCCGAGTTGTCGCAGGAAAAAGTCGAAGATGCTCGCGAGCATGTCAAAGTCGGCGAAGAACTGGAAGCAGTCGTGCAATCCATTGATCTGAAAAAGCGCAGCGTCACTCTGTCTGTGCGCGCCAAAGATCAGGCGGATGAGAAGCAGGCCATGGAAGACTACAAGGCCGAAGCGCCCAAAATCAGCCGCTCTCTCGGTGGTATAATTCGGGACACGCTGCTTGAGCGTACCTCGCGTAAAAAAGACGACTGATCCCCTTCTAGACATGCCCAAGCTCGTTCGCTCAAGCATCAATCGCAATGAGATCATCGAACGGGTCGCGCAGCGACACCCGCAACTCTCCTCCCGCGACGTCAGCGACGCGATCAAGCTGATCCTGGGCCGAATAGGGAGTGCTCTGGTTGAGCATGATCGGGTGGAGTTGCGTGGTTTTGGCACCTTCAGCCTGCGCAAACGCCAGCCGCGCATGGCCCACAATCCGCGTACCGGCGAACAGGTCATTCTCGGCACCCGCTATACGCCCTACTTCAAGCCAGGCAAACGCCTGCGCAAGCGCCTGTCTGAACTGTACGACTGACCGCGTCCTCCCTGTTGCGCCCTCGCGCAGCATCAAACGGCCCCAATCTGGTATATTTGCAAGCCCTTTCGGGACGATTTTGGATATGAACAAATTCAGCCTGCCGATTGTTTTTCTGTCGCTGTTGGCCGCCAGCCTGATTCTGGCGATGACCAACCCGCAAGTGGTGGATGTCAACCTGTATTTCACCCAACACACCCTGCAGTTGGGCCTGGTGCTGATCGCAACCCTGACCTTCGGCCTTCTGCTCGCCTCTCTGATGGGCGGCTGGATGGTGTTGCGCTATCGCCTGCGGCTATCGCGCCTGCAACGGCAATACGACCTGATTTATCAGGAAGTGCGCAACCTGCGGCGGATGCCCATCGACGAGAATTAAGCCATGAGTACGCTGCTGTGGCTGTTGCTCCCGGTCGCCGCATTGAGCGGCTGGTGGGCCGCGCGTCGCGACCTGCTACAGCAACGGCAGCAAACCAAGCCCATTCCGGGACACTACCTCAAGGGCATCAACTACCTGTTGAACGAACAGCCGGACAAGGCCATCGACCTGTTCGTCAACATTGTCGACCTGGACGCCGACACGGTGGAGACTTATATCGTGCTGGGCAATCTGATGCGCCGACGCGGCGAAGTGGAGCGCGCAATCCGTCTGCACCAGAGCCTGATTGCGCGGCCCAATCTGGATACCCAGTCCAAAGCCGACGCCCTATTGGAGTTGGCGCGAGATTATCTGAAGGCCGGGATGTTCGATCGAGCCAAGAATTTGCTACGCGGCGTGCTTGACACCGAAAGCCATCAACTCGAGGCATTGAATCATCTGCGCGAAATTTACGAGCAGGAAAAAGAATGGCACGACGCCATCAAGAATGCCCGATTGATCGAACGCCACGGCGGCGGCTTACAACAGCATCTGGTCGCGCAGTACTACTGTGAGTTGGGAGAGTTGGCTCTCTCCGGCGCTCACGGCAAGGACGGAGAGAACGAAGCACATGCCCATGCCCGAAAAGCACTGGGCTTCAATCCGGCCTGCGCACGCGCCCATCTGATGCTCGGCGACATCACCAGCCGTCAGGACGACCACCATGCCGCGATCCGGCATTATGGCGAGGCTTACCAGAAGCGCCCCGCTTTCGCGCCGGTCATCATTCAGCGACTGCAAAGCGCCTATCGCAAACTCGGCGACATGGACGGCTTCCACCACTTTCTCTCTGGCGTGCAGAACGAGCAGCACACGCTGTTCCCTGCCCTGTCGCTGCTTGAAAGCATCTCTCGCGACCGCCGCGGGGCTGAGTTGGAGGATATTTTTGAATCGGCCTTCCAGTCCAATCCCTCTTCGCTGGTTCTGCTGCGCGAATACATCGAGGCAATCACAGAGAATCGCGTGGCCACAGACCAACAGAGCCTGCGCACAGTGCTGGGCGTGTTGGACCGCTATCTGGCGGGACGTCCCACACACGAATGCTCGAATTGTCAGTTCCAGGTGCACAGCCTGTTTTGGCAATGTCCGAGTTGCCAGCAATGGGACACGCTGCAGGCAGTGGAACCGTACGCCGAGAAGGTCCCGCAACAACACTATCTGGTCTGAGTTCGTTGCCCTCTACGGCTTCCCTTCCCGGCCTGATCATCGCGCTGGATGGTCTGGATACCGTGCAGGCTCTTGGACTTGCACACCAACTGCCGCCGGATGACTGCCGCTTGAAGGTGGGTTCAGAATTATTTGTCAAAGGCGGCCCGGGTTTGGTTACCGCGCTGCAGCACGACGGATTCGAAGTCTTCCTCGACCTGAAGTTCCACGACATCCCCAATACCGTCTCCGCCGCCTTGTCTGCGGCACGAGAACTGGGCGTCTGGATGTGCACGGTGCATGCCTCAGGCGGCCCGGCTATGCTGGAAGCGGCGCGCGAAGCGGCAGACTCCCGGGTGCATACCGTTGCCGTGACCGTGCTGACTTCACTGGATGACGCCGACCTTGAGGCGGTTGGGCAAACCGACGCCAAAGCGCAAGCCTTGCGACTGGCCCGGCTCGCTCATAGTTCTGGATTGTCCGGGATTGTCTGCTCGGCCCAAGAGGCGGCGAGCATCCGGGAAGAGATGGGCGAGGACTTCCTGATTGTTACCCCGGGCATCCGTCTGGAAGCCGCTTCGGATGATCAGAAGCGCGTCACCACTCCGCTGATGGCAGCGAAGGCCGGTTCGAATTATCTGGTGGTGGGCCGACCGATTGCGGCAGCAAAAGACCCCCGCGCCGCACTCGAAGAGTTCCTGCACGCACGCAGCGTCAACTGAGCACCCTCTATAATTCCCGCACACACAGAGTTAGGCTATAATTCCCGCACACACAGAGTCAGGTGCCTGCTTCGGCAGGTGAAACTGGGAAGTCCGGTGCGCCTTCGGGCAAGGCCGGCGCTGCCCCCGCAACGGTGAGCGACTCCTCGCAAGCCCGGAGACCGGCCTGATTCTGACGCATTCCGGTTGCGGCGGGCGAACTCCGAATGCTGAACTCCTCAGCGTCTGCGGACGTTGCCAGGGGCATGCCCGCCTGAATTCCATGAGGTTGGCATGTCTCGCAAAATTCTGAGTGTTTGTTGTGCGCTTATCTGGAGCGGCGCATCCGCATCCGCATTCTCAGAAGAGCCCGAAGTCCTCTGGGTGACGGCCTCACGCATTCCGCAGCCCCTGCATGCCATTGGCAGTTCCGTCACTGTGATTGACCTGGATGACTGGAATGGTCCCCGCCCCATGCTGCTGGATGTTCTTCGCGGCATCGAAGGCATCCACATCACGCAAAACGGCGGCTACGGACAGCTGACCGAATTGCGAATGCGCGGCGGGGAATCCAATCATACGCTGGTCCTGCTGGACGGCGTGGAGGTCAACAACCCGGCCACTGGCGCGGTGGACTTCGCTCATCTCAGCTCCATTGGCATCAAACGCATCGAAATTCTGCGCGGCGCGCAAAGCGCATTGTGGGGCAGTCATGCAATCTCCGGAGTCATCAATCTGATCAGCCGCGACGGAGGCCATACAGAAGTCTCCTTGCATGCCGGCACGGACCGGGAAAGACAACTGGCCACACGTCTGTCCCATCAGGGCGAAACCACCACTGTAAACCTGGATTGGCAGGACTTCCGCACACAGGGCGATGTGATTGCACCCGGCGGGGAAGAGGAAGACAGTTACCGCAATCGAACCGCACACGCGAGCGTGCGTTGGGCACCAACGACACAATTGAACACACGGTTTTCGGTGCGTCATACACAAGCGCACAGCGAATACGACGACTATGATTTCGCGAATAAAGTCGCCGTTGACGCTGCCTACCACACGGAGACCCGACGCACCCTGATAAGCGCGGCTCTCGATGCCCAAGCGTTCGACCTGCAACACCAATGGAGCCTTGAATATCTGCAAACGCACGATCAATATCACGACAACTTCCCGAATACAACCACGTCCCAGCGCACACGGGCTCGCGGCTTGGCTTGGAGAGTTTTGGAAGATTGCCCGCTCGGCCCCTGCACACTAGGCGCCAGCGCAGAATGGGCAAATGAGCGCTACACACGCAATGCGGTCGGCCCTTTCGACTTCAGCACCGCAAGCGTGCTCGGCATCTGGAAATGGCAACCGGCTTCGAGCCTGCACTGGGACTTATCCTTGAGACGCGATTACAACCAGGTGTTCCGCGGTGCCGACACCTGGCGCAGTTCGGTTGTCTGGCTGCTGCCCAAACAATCGCTTCGTCTGTTTGCCGCAAGCGGCATCGCCATCACCAATCCAACCCTGACCGAGCGTTTCGGATACTTCCCGGACCTCTTCATCGGGAACCCTCATGTAGAACCCGAACGCGCCCGCACACACGAAGCGGGTCTGGAATTCACGCCGGCAGGATGGTGCTGTCGCATCAATCTTCACTATTTCTATCAGCAGCTGGAAGATGAGATTCAGACGGTATTTGATCCCTCAACTTTTACCTCCACCGTTGTAAATCGGGCGGATCGTTCCCACCGCCGAGGCATCGAATTGGAATGGAGTGCCACGGTATTGCCTCATTGGACTGTCTCAGGAGGATACACCTGGCTCCGTGCAACAGAAGAGGATACGGGACGAGAAGTTCGGGAAGCCCGGCGGCCGCGACACCAGTACCGCCTGACGCTTGAATACCACGACGAAAACTGGCAGGCGCGGCTCCACGGATACACCGTTCGAGATCTTAGAGACTTCAGCCAAGTGCTTGAAAATTATAGGCAAGTTACGCTTAGTGTTCGGCGTATCCTCACTCCGAAATTGAGTGCTGAATTGAATATTTCCAACCTGTTGGATGAAGACTGGCAGGAAGCCTTGGGCTTTGAAGCCCCGGATCGAAGCATTCGACTAGGACTGATTTGGGCGTTGTAACAATGCACCCCCTTTCGGCTTCACATCCAGCGCTTTCCTGATAAACTTGGACGCCTCGCATACCTGAGATTTCCTATCCATGCGCTCCACTCGCCTGCTCTTTTTGCTGCTCGGCGTCTCCGCGCTCCTCGCGCTGGCTCTCTGGTGGAACACCCAGGGGAAATCAGAGTACCAGGTGTTCACACTGTTTGGGGACCAGGCCCGTGAATTGCCGGAGCTTTCGCTGCTGCGTCATGATGGCCAGGCCTTGCAGGTAGAGAATTTTCAAGGTCGCTGGAGCCTGGTGTTCTTCGGTTATTCCCGCTGCCCGGATATTTGCTCTCCGACTCTGCAACAGCTGACCCAAGCATTGAAACAGGCGAATCTGGAATCCGTACAGTTGATTTTTGTCTCGGTTGATCCGCAGCGTGACAACCCCGAATCACTGACACAATACGTGCGCCACTTCCACCCGACCACGATCGGGATTACCGGCTCGGATAAGGAC
>RKRZ01000089.1 GCA_007571105.1 Gammaproteobacteria bacterium | reverse complement strand
GTGAAACTGGCCGGCCCCGGGAACCAGAGCGCCAGGCCCCGGTCCAGCAATTCGCCGCTGCCGGATTGCTCCTGGAAGCTCGGAGCCGCACGGTGAATGGGCATGCGCGTGTCGGCGCCCACTTCGCCGGCATGGTCGACCGGATTGCCCAAAACATCCATGATGCGCCCCAGCGTGGCCGGTCCGACCGGCACCGATATAGGCGCGCCGGTGTTGTTGACTTCAAGGCCCCGCTGCAAGCCGTCAGAGGGTCCCATGGCGATGGTGCGCACCACTCCGTCGCCCAGCTGCTGCTGAACTTCCAGCGTCAAATCGGCTGACAGCACTTCCAGTGCGTCGTAGACCTGAGGCACGGCGGACGGTTCGAATTCCACGTCCACGACGGCGCCAATGATTTCCACAATGTGTCCCGAGCTCATAAGTCCTTCGGTCTCCTTGATTGAATGGGTTAGACGGCGGCGGCACCACCGACGATTTCCGAAATTTCCTGAGTGATGGCGGCCTGACGCGCCTTGTTGTACATCAACTGCAACTCATCAATCAGATCGCCCGCGTTATCGGACGCGCTCTTCATCGCGACCATGCGGGCCGCCATCTCGCACGCCACATTCTCCACCACGCCCTGATAGACCAGCGATTCAATGTAGCGTTTCAGCAAGCCATCCAGCACCTCGCGTGCGTCCGGCTCGTAAATATAGTCCCAATAATGCCCCAACTCCTCCAACTCATTCGGCGGCGTCGGCAGCAGGGGCTTGACCTGCGGCGATTGCGACATGGTGTTGATGAAACTGTTCTCCGCCAGATACAGGCGATCCGTGCGCCCTTCGATGAAGTCGTCCAGCATGACCTTGATCTGACCGACGACTTCCTCAAGTTTCGGCGCATCTCCCAGATGCGATGCCTGCGCGACCAACTCGACATCGCGCAACCGCTTGAAGAATGCCGTGCCCTTGGCGCCCAGTACGCACAAGCGCACCGGCACTTCCTGCTCGCGCCATTGCTGAAGTTCGCGCATCACGGTTTTGAATAGATTGATGTTCAGTCCACCGCACAGCCCACGATCGGTCGACATCACAATGAAGCCCACGCCGCGCACTTCTTCGCGCGCTTCCAGAAACGGATGGCGGTATTCCGCATGCGCGTGCGCCAGATTGCCGATTACCCGACGAATCTCTTCCGAATACGGGCGCGTTGCGGCCATACGATCCTGGGCGCGGCGCATCTTGCTGGCCGCGACCATCTCCATCGCCTTGGTGATCTTCTGAGTATTGCGAATACTCTCGATCTTGCCGCGAATTTCTTTCTCGCCCGCCATCAGCGCCCTCAATCAGTCTCTGTCGCTTACCAACTCTGGGTTTTGACGAAGGTCTTCAGTATCGACTGGAAACGCTCCTTCACGGAATCGTCGTAAGTGCCGGATTCGTTCAACTCCTGCAAGAATTCCCCATGCTCGGAGTTCGCATAACTGTGCAAGGCCGTCTCAAAGGCACGGACCTTGCCCACCTCGACTTCATCCAGCCAGCCTTCGTTGACGGCAAACAGCGACAAAGCCATGTCCGCAATGTTCATCGGACGATACTGCGGCTGTTTCATCAGTTCCATCACGCGCTCCCCGCGCTCCAGCTGCTTGCGGGTCTGCTCATCCAGATCGGAGGCAAACTGCGAGAAGGCCGCCAGTTCGCGATACTGGGCCAGAGCCAGACGAACGCCGCCGCCAAGTTTCTTGATCAGCGGCGTCTGCGCCGCGCCGCCGACTCGGGAGACGGACAGGCCGGCGTTGATGGCCGGGCGGAAGCCGGCGTTGAACAGGTCCGTCTGCAAAAAGATCTGTCCGTCCGTGATGGAAATCACATTGGTCGGCACAAATGCCGAGACGTCGCCTGCCTGCGTTTCAATTACCGGCAGGGCGGTCAGGCTGCCGGTGCGGCCCTTGACCTCTCCGTTCGTGATGTCCTCGACGTACTTCTCGTTCACCCGGGAAGCCCGTTCCAGCAGGCGCGAATGCAGATAGAACACATCGCCCGGATACGCCTCGCGGCCTGGAGGACGCCGCAACAGCAGGGACACCTGACGATAGGCCCAGGCCTGCTTGGTCAGGTCGTCGTAAATAATCAGCGCATCCTCACCGCGGTCGCGGAAGAATTCCCCCATCGCGCAACCGGCATAGGGAGCGATGTACTGCATGGCGGCCGACTCCGAAGCAGACGCGGCCACCACGATGGTGTGCTCCAGCGCGCCGTGCTCTTCGAGTTTGCGGACCACGCCGGAAATTGAGGAGGCCTTCTGTCCGATTGCCACGTAAATGCAGATCAGGTCGGTGTCTTTCTGATTGATGATGGTGTCAATCGCCAGCGCCGTCTTGCCGGTTTGGCGATCGCCGATGATCAATTCGCGCTGGCCGCGGCCAATCGGCACCATGGCGTCAATCGACTTCAGGCCGGTCTGCACCGGTTGGCCGACGGATTGGCGCTCAATGACGCCTGGGGCGATTTTTTCGATCGGCGAGCTTTCCGAACA
>RKRZ01000004.1 GCA_007571105.1 Gammaproteobacteria bacterium | reverse complement strand
AGCACGTAGTGCAGCAGCGTCTGTCCGTAGTTGAAATAGATGATGCCGCGCAAGTAATGGGCATACGTGACGTTTTCGTGGACCGGGTTTTCCTCGATGAAGCGATTTAGCGTCAGGATGCCCTCAACGTGCTCTTCCTGGCGATGTTGTGCGTACGCTTTCTCGAGCATGCCTTGCTGGGCGTATGGATCGAACGGAAAAATCGCCTCGAGATGTTCGAAGGCTTCAATGGCCTTGGTGAAGTCTCCGGCGCGCCGGTAGCCCACGCCCATGGTGTAGATCTGGGCGGCATTCTTGCCGTCGTATTCGTTTTCTGCAGCTTTCGGCAATAGTCCGCATCCTGTCGCCAGCATGAGCGGCGACAGGATCAGAAGCGAGGCAAGCAGGCGCGGCATAAAGCGTCAGATCGTTTCGGAAATTATAGCAATGAGAGGGAGCTCACATACTGGCTCTTCACCGAATCGCAATGGGACTGACATATTCAGCGATAATATCTGGAACATGTTCAATAGGGCACGCGTAGCTCCTAGGTGGATGAGAACGAAGAAATCGTTGCAAGTCACTCATTTTTTGGGAAGTGTAATAGGGGCCATCAACGATGATAAGCAAGACCCTGTCCTTTTCAGCAGAACCTTGAAAATGGTGCAACAGATCTCTCATTTCCTTGAATTGGCTATCCTGATTGCCGCCTCCTTCCTTCGTATATTTGTGGGCAACAAAAAACTCTGTGTTGCCAGTTTGCCAATAAAAGTCTAGGGATTTCGACGGAGGATTGCGCATTCCTTTACGAATTTCGCCGTCTCTTGTGACGTAATAAGCTTCTGCCCCGCTTTTGGGCAAAATCCTAAAATCGGAAATGTGTTTTTCCTCTTTCAGCCAGTCGGCAGCAACATGTTCGTGAAATCCCGTGCGACGCGGCTCTTTCGCAAAGTGCGCCGCAAACATGGCATCCTCATTGATCTTTTTGCGCACCTCCTCTTCCGAGAAGCCGAATCTCCAAATAAACGTCTGAATCTTGTTGACGAGGTTTCTTTCAAAATTTTCCAAACAATCAGACACCGCTGCGGCATTCTGCTTCCATAAATTACGTTCTATTGCATCGTAGTCAGGGGGCTCACGCATGATGGATGATGCCTCTCGCGAGTCTCCAATCAAGACGTCGCCGATACATACCATCTTTTCGGACACCCTTATAGCAGGTCATAAGAACATCCCGTGTGCGAATACGGAAATCAGCCAAACACTTGTTCCACTTCTCAATTTGAATTTTGCCGTCAACGAATACTTTAGTAATGTGCCTTCCAGTATGTTTCACTTGGTAATCCGCTAATTCCTCTACAGGGCAAAATCGGATTGATGCTGTTTTTGTGTTATCAAGTGCGATCAGGCCAACGTTTCCTGCCGGGTCGTTAAACCGAACTAGCGGACCATTAGGGCGTGGCTTTGGGCGTAAGGACTCAAATTCCGCCAAAGTTCCAATGCAGGAGTTTTCGCACCACACATTGACGTCTTTAGTTCGGTTTGGGCCAAAAAGCGCCAAGCCTACCGGATGGCCAGTGTCTGCAAACAAATCAGAATTCAACGAGACAAAGTCTGTCAGTCGCCCTTGGAAGACGCGAGCACAAATAAAGGATTCCGGAACTAAAGCGGCAACCCATTCACAATTTTCCAGGCATTTTTCGAGCGCAAATTTGTAGAGATTGTCGTGTTTGCAATCTGGGAAATTAAACCCCCGGAATGTGGCACTATTTTTAGCCAGCCACGGTGGGTTTGTGACACACACATTAAATCCGGTGGGAAACGACTTCAATGTATCCCTTTTCTGGACGCGGTCATCTGAAGGCTGAATGTCATAAGACACGAACTTGGCGCATAGGCCCATGTCTTCCAAATGATCGATTAAACTGTTTGCGCCCGCGAATGGTTCGAGGATGGAGTGAAAAGAGAGGTCAGAATGTTTGGCCCATCGAACAAAAGCCTTGTGTTGAAATGGGTTTCCGACCGTAAAATATTGGCCATTACGCCTTTTGCTTTCAATCAGGTCCATTGGGTGGTGCCTCTGACCCGTAAGGTCCATGACCCGTCTGTTTGACTCAAATTATATGAATGTCAATCCCAAAAGCAAATCCACCTGATATTGTGGGGTATCCCTAGATCACCCCCTATATAGAGTAAGTTTTTGGAATTGCTACAGGGCACCATACAGTGCGCTTCATGCCTTGTGTGGTTTTGGGCTCGCAGGGGAAATTCCTGGAACTCGGGAATTGTCTCGGCGTGTCGAAAAGGCAACTTGGGTTGCCCATGCTCATCCCATCAGTCTGGCAATTGTTGGATAATAGCAAGCAAGCCACGCCTTCAGCATTTTCATGAGCGAACCCGAGTCGAAGCAACAGGACATCGATCCACTGGAGACGCAGGAGTGGCTCGAAGCCATTGATTCGGTATTTCAGGAAGAAGGTGCGCAGCGGGCGCATTATCTGATTGAACGACTGCTGGATCGGGCGCGACGCTCCGGGCTGACCATTCCCTACAGCGCAACCACAGCCTATCTCAACACCATCTCATCGGCGCAGGAGGAAAGCTGTCCGGGAGATCCGGCATTGGAGTGGCGCATCCGCTCTCTCATCCGTTGGAATGCCATGGCCATGGTGGTGCGGGCCAACCAGGAGCACCCCGGGCTGGGCGGACACGTTGCAACTTTTGCCTCCGTGGCGACGTTGTACGACGTGGGCTTTAATTATTTTTGGCGCGCACCGAACGAGGAGCACGGTGGAGACATTGTGTTCTTCCAGGGACACTCTTCGCCGGGGGTGTACGCCCGCGCCTACCTGGAAGGGCGCCTGGATAAGGAACATTTGCACCGGTTTCGTCGAGAAGTCGAAGGCGAAGGCTTATCTTCCTATCCGCATCCGTATCTGATGCCGGAGTTCTGGCAGTTTCCGACCGTGTCCATGGGGTTGGGGCCGTTGCAAGGTGTGTATCAGGCTCGCTTTATGAAGTATCTGGAGCATCGGGGACTGCTCGAAGAGAGCGACCGTAAGGTCTGGGTGTTCGTCGGTGACGGGGAGATGGACGAGCCGGAGTCTCTGGGTGCGCTATCGGTTGCCGGGCGCGAGTGTCTGGACAACTTGATTTTCGTGGTCAACTGCAATCTGCAGCGCCTGGATGGCCCCGTTCGCGGCAACGGCAAGATCATTCAGGAACTCGAAGGCGTGTTTCGCGGCGCCGGCTGGAATGTCATCAAATTGATCTGGGGTTCGTACTGGGACCCATTAATCGCCCGCGATACTCAAGGCGTTTTGTTGCGGCGGATGGAAGAATGCGTCGATGGGGATTACCAGACCTATAGCGCTCGCGATGGCGCGTACATTCGGGAGCATTTCTTTGGCAAATATCCGGAACTGCGCGCCATGGTTGCGAACATGGCCGATGAGGATTTGTGGCGATTGAATCGGGGTGGGCACGATCCGCACAAGGTGTACAGCGCCTATCGAGCAGCTGTAGCGCATTCCGGCCAGCCGACAGTGATTCTGGCCAAAACTATTAAAGGCTATGGTATGGGCGCTGCCGGTCAGGGTCTGAACATCACGCATCAGCAGAAGAAACTCGGCCCGGACGATTTGCATGCCTTCCGGGACCGCTTCAAGATTCCGATCAGTGACAAGGAGATCGAGGGGCGCGTACCGTTTTATCGACCGCCCGAGGACAGTCCGGAGATTCAGTATCTGAAGTCGCGTCGCGAAGCCTTGGGTGGCTATCTGCCGCAGCGCCGCAGTTCTGTGGAGCCTTTGGCGATTCCGGAAGGGCTGTTTGACAAATTGCTGGAAGGCAGCGGGGAGCATAAGCTGTCGACCACCATGGCGCTGGTGCGGGCACTGAGCGGTCTGTTGCGCGATTCGGATCTCGGGCCGCGGGTGGTTCCGATTGTGCCGGATGAATCGCGTACGTTCGGAATGGAAGGAATGTTTCGCCAGTTGGGCATTTACGCGCCTTTCGGGCAAGTCTATGAGCCTGAAGATGCGGGCACGCTGGCTTATTACCGCGAAGAGAAAACCGGTCAGGTGCTGGAAGAGGGCATCAATGAAGCCGGAGCCATGGGGTCGTTCCTGGCCGCCGGGACGTCCTACAGCACGCATGGGCTCAATATGATCCCGTTCTACATCTTCTACTCGATGTTCGGTTTCCAGCGGGTTGGAGACCTGATCTGGGCTGCCGGGGACATGCAGGCGCGTGGGTTCTTAATTGGCGGCACTGCCGGGCGCACCACACTGGAAGGAGAAGGCTTGCAGCATCAGGACGGGCACAGCCATCTAGCGGCGGCCAGCATTCCGAACTGTTTCGCCTATGACGTCGCTTACGCCTACGAGATTGCCGTCATCCTGGAAGACGGTTTGCGCAGGATGTATGAATGGCAGGAGAACTGTTTCTACTATCTGACCGTGGAGAATGAGAACTATGCGCACTCTCCCATGGAGGAGGGCGCGCGCGAGGGGATTCTCGCTGGCATGCATCGAGTGGCGACGATGCAAGACGAAGGGGCACCACGTGTGCAACTGTTGGGTGCCGGCGCAATTTTGGGAGAGACTTTGGCCGCAGCAGAATTATTGCGCCAGCATGGGGTGGAATCGGATGTCTGGAGCGTCACCAGTTTCGTGCTGCTCGCGCGTGATGGTGCTCGGAAAGTCCGCGAGAGCCGTTTGGGAGCGGACCCGGCCGCATTACCCTGGGTGACGCAGTGTCTGCAAGATCGCCCGGGTCCCATTGTTGCAGCTAGTGATTACATGCGCCTGAATGCGGAACAGATTCGCTTTTGTATGCCACCGCAACGGAGTTATTACACCTTGGGCACGGATGGGTTCGGGCGTAGCGATACGCGCGAGAAGTTGCGTGACTTCTTTGAGGTCAACGCGGCGCATATTGCGCACGCGGCGGCCCATGCATTGCAAGAAGCCGGTGAGATTGCTTCGGATGCAGCGCGCGCGATCCAAGAGCAGTGCGCCGTCGATTCAGACCGTCCGGCGCCGTTTGCGTCATGAGCCGAGAAGTCCTGGTCCCCGACATGGGGGACGTTCCTGAGGCGGAAGTCATTGAGGTATTCGTGCAGGTTGGACAGTCCGTTCGAGCCGAAGAGTCGCTAATCACGTTGGAATCAGATAAGGCGGCAATGGATTTGCCGGCGCCGTTCTCAGGCGTGGTGGAAGCCATGCATGTTGCGGTGGGGGATATGGTTACGGAAGGGACCCTGATCGCGACGCTGACCGACAGTCCAACTGCAGAAGAGCAGCCTGAGCGCTCCGAGCAGCCGCAAGAGCCAGAACCGCCCGATTCGGCTCCGGAATCGACCCCGAAACCTCAACCTGCGGATGAGCCTCCGATGCCTCAGCCGCCTCCGCAAACCTTGCCCTCGGAAGAGCTGCGTTTGGGTGCATTGCCGCATGCCGGCCCTGCAGTGCGCAAGTTCGCGCGTCAATTGGGAGTGGATCTGAGCCAGGTCGCCGGCCGTGGCCGCCGGGGCCGAATTACTCGGGAAGATGTCCAGGAATACGTCAAATCCGTCCTGACGCGGACCAAGGTACCCACTGCCGGGGCGCAGCCGGCTTCTCCGCCGGTGGATGCAGAGCGCTTTGGCCCCTGCCACCGAGAAACGCTGACGCGCATTCAGAAACGCAGCGGAGCGAATCTTCAGCGTAACTGGCAATTGGCTCCTCACGTCAATCAGCAGCATGAAGCGGACATCACTGACCTCGAGCAGATGCGCCTTGAGTGGCGTGAACGGAAATCGATCGAATCCCTGACTTTGACGGCGTGCGTGCTTCGTGCCTGTGCGCAACTGCTCCCGGAATTTCCTCGCATCAATGCGTCCTTGAGTGAAGACGGCCAGGAATTGATTGTTCGCGACTACATTCATTTGGGCTTTGCCGCGAATACCGATACCGGGCTGGTCGTTCCGGTGATTCGGGATGCGGATCAAAAGACTGTGCTGGAACTGGCGGACGAAATTGCAGAATTGGGGGGACGCGCACGCGAAGGGAAGCTCAGCGCCCAAGACATGCAAGGCGGAGGGTTTACGGTGTCCAATCTGGGAGGCATCGGAGGAGGCGCATTCGCTCCTGTGATCAATTTGCCGCAGGTGGCGGTGCTGGGAATCTCACGGGCTGTTCGCAAGCCGGTGTACGTGGGGGATTCGCTGGAAGCCCGCTTGATGATGCCGCTCTCCCTGTCTTACGATCACCGGGTCATGGATGGGGTTGAGGGGGCGCGTTTTGTGGTGGCACTGGCGTCGCTTCTCGAATCTCCGAAAGAGCTCCATTGGTCTTCCGATGAGTAGCGCAAAATTAACCCAGCTTGCGGTGATTGGTGGAGGGCCTGGAGGCTACAACGCCGCATTCAGAGCGGCAGATCTGGGGCTTGATGTTTGCCTGATTGAGCGGCATTCCCGGCTCGGCGGCGTCTGCCTGAATATCGGGTGCATTCCCTCCAAAAGTTTGCTG
Source organism: Gammaproteobacteria bacterium (assembly GCA_007571105.1). Taxonomy (GTDB): domain Bacteria; phylum Pseudomonadota; class Gammaproteobacteria; order Poriferisulfidales; family Poriferisulfidaceae; genus Poriferisulfidus. Next base: position 2,170 of record RKRZ01000004.1, on the reverse strand, counting down.
CATGCGGCGGCGCTGATTGAAGATGCCGAGGAGTGGAATGAGCGCGGGGTGGTTTTTGAAGCGCCTCGCATTGATTTGGATGCATTGCGCGCCTGGAAGGATCAGGGCATCCATAAGTTGTCGGAAGGTCTGGGACAATTGGCTGAGCGGCGAGGTGTGGAGGTGTTGACGGGACGCGCGCGCTTTATCTCCGCACGGGCACTGGAGATTGAGTCGGAAAGCGGCGTGCAGGTGCTTGAGTTTGAGCAGGCGATCATTGCGACTGGCTCGCGTGCCGTGTCGCTGGACGTATTTCCTGAAGATTCGCGCGTACTGGATTCGACCTCGGCTTTGTCACTGGCGCAGATGCCAAAGCAAATGCTGGTCGTCGGCGGCGGCATTCTGGGCTTGGAGCTTGCGACGGTGTATCGCACCTTCGGCGCTTCGGTGACGGTCGTGGAAGCATTGGAGCAGATGATGGGCGGTGCCGATGCGGATGTTGTTCGGGCTTACATGAAATGGAATGCAAAGCGTTTTGCTGCCATGCATACGGCGGCGCAGGTGGTGTCCGCAGAAGCGCGGGATGAAGGGGTCTCGGTGCGCTGGCGCGGTGGCGAAGGTGAACAGGAGACTGAAGAAGTTTTTGATGCAGTGCTCGTTGCGGTCGGGCGGGCAGCGAATAGCGCGAATCTGAATCTTGAAGCTGCCGGCATTGCGGTGGGCGAACATGGCGTCATTCCGGTCAATCACCAGATGCGGACCAACATTTCGCACGTATTCGCGATTGGCGATGTCACGGGGGCGCCCATGCTGGCGCACCGGGCGGTCTATCAGGGGAAAGTGGCCGCAGAAGTGGCGGCGGGCGAGAAATCTGCTTATGAGGCGCGCGTGGTTCCTTCGGTGGCCTACACCGACCCGGAAGTCGCTTGGGTGGGTTTGACGGAACGCGAGGCGCGAGAGCAGGAAGTGAAATATGATCGCGGCGTATTTCCATGGGCTGCCAGCGGCCGCGCGATGGGGGTCGGGCGCATCGAGGGTATGACCAAGGTGTTGTTTGATGCGCAGACGAAACGCATGATTGGCGCGGCGATGGTGGGCGTGAATGCAGGCGAACTGATTTCAGAGGCGGCGCTTGCGATTGAAACCGGTTGCGAGGCGGAAGACATCGCCGGGACCATTCATCCGCACCCGACTTATTCGGAGACATTGGCTCAGGCGAGTGAAGTCGCACTGGGCAATGCGACAGAAATACTGTTGCAGAAAAGAAAGCGCGCGGCATCCTGATGGACTAGCGGCGAAGAACCCCTTTCAAAAATTGTCCGGTATGGGAGCGCTTGCTTCGGGCAAGTTGCTCGGGCGTTCCCTGTGCGATCACATGGCCTCCTTGCGCTCCCCCTTCGGGACCTAGGTCGATAATCCAGTCCGCAGTCTTGATGACATCCAGATTGTGCTCAATGACAACCACCGTATTGCCTTGATCCCGCAAGTGGTGCAAGACTTCAAGCAGCATTTGAATGTCTTGGAAATGCAGGCCGGTGGTCGGTTCGTCAAGGATATACAGGGTCTTGCCGGTTCCGCGCCGCGACAATTCGCGTGACAACTTGATGCGCTGCGCCTCGCCGCCGGATAGAGTGGTTGCACTTTGCCCCAGACGGATGTAGGACAGTCCCACTTGCATCAGGGTGTCCAGCTTGCGGCGCGCCGGCGGGACGTGTTCGAAGAATTCGTGCGCTACCTCGACCGTCATGCCGAGGATGTCCGCAATGTTTTTGCCTTTGTAGTGCACATCCAGAGTTTCACGGTTATAGCGTGATCCGGCGCAGACATCGCAGGGCACGTAAATGTCGGGGAGAAAGTGCATGGCCACGCGAATGACGCCGTCGCCGTCGCAAGCCTCACAGCGTCCGCCGCGCACATTGAAACTGAAGCGCCCGGGTTTGTAGCCGCGCGCACGTGCTTCCTGGGTTTGCGCAAATAATTCGCGCACCGGACCGAACAGGCCCGTGTACGTGGCCGGATTGGAACGAGGCGTGCGGCCAATCGGGCTTTGATCGATGCGAATGGTCTTGTCGATCAATTCCACCCCATCAATGGCCTTGCAGTTTTCTTGGTTCCAGCCTTGCGGTTGTGCAATTTGTCCGTATAGGGTGTCGTTGACCAGGGTGGATTTTCCGGAGCCGGAGACTCCGGT
>RKRZ01000009.1 GCA_007571105.1 Gammaproteobacteria bacterium | reverse complement strand
TATTTTGACAGGCCGGTAAACGTGGAAGAAATACTAAAATTCGTCGGAAGCGAAAGTGCTCGCAGTGTCCACCAACGACTGATTGATGATCCAGGATTTTGGAGAGTTAATAAGCAGAATGAGTTCGTGATTGCTGGTACGGATGGATATGATGAGTACACTGGTATTACGGATGAAATTATCCAGGAACTAAAGTTATGTGGTGGGCAGGCGTCAGTTGCACATTTAGTTGAAAAGCTAACACGCATCTATGGTGTGAAAGAAAATTCTGTTATTGCGTATTTGAATACACCCATGTTTACAAAGGACGAAAATGGCATGGTACGTGTTCGCGATGTTAATAGCGGTAATAAAGTTTCAACTGATATAACAAAGGCCGCTTCTTGCTACCGATCTGAGGACGGTTCATGGTGCTGGAGAGTGAAAATTGATAAGGATATTGTGCGGGGTAGTGGACGTCTAATCCCCAATGCGTTTGCGCAGCAACTTGGTTGTGATACTGGCGATAAAATAGAAGTACCAACAGAGTGTGGGCCAATAACTCTAAGTTGGCCGTTAACCTCACCAATGGGGGCATCAATCGGCTCGCTGCGCCCAGCGATGATGCACTGTGGCGCGGAAATTGGAGACTATCTTTTCGTAAAGGCAACTAAGCCAGAAATCAAATTCAAGTCACTCGGTGATAAAGAAGTAAGTACTAGAACTCCGAATCTAACGCAGCTTGCATTGCTGCTAGGGCATGAATGCTTTGATGGTGAAGAAGAGGCGGAAATCAAAATAGCTACTGCTCTTGGAGTGGAGGCTTCATCTAGAGAAGTAATTCTCACACAGGCCCGTCAGCTATTAATTTCACGTGGCGAAACGGGGTTGGCTAACCTGATCGAAAAACCAACTCTTACCGTTGACGATTACATTAATGGTATCGGTCGTTTGTTTAGTTAAAAAATATAGTGACCGCAATCTTTGCGTCATGGGGCTGGAGCTCTTGAATAGATGCCAGTGCATTTCTGCGCTGATGGCTATCAGGCCCACTTCCGGCCAAGGCATTAAAAGCTTCTCTTTGGTACTTGCGAAGCTCACTTTACGCTGTTCTATCCAGTCTTCGACATCCGCTTTCTTGAAACGCCAACTACCTCCAACTTTGAAGTCGGGCAACTTCTCCTCTGTTGCAAGCCTATAGGCCGTCTTTTCAGCGAGCTTCAGGTATTCCGCGACCTCTTTGGGGGTCAGAATTTCTTCGTTCATGCCATTTTCCACCGAAACGATAGGTGAGAGAATAAGGGAATATTGGGGAACCGGCAACCGAAAATCTCCTATTGCGTTCAAGGAGTTGTGCGATAGATTGATAATTGAACCGAGGAAAGGGAGTTGGTAACCGATGCCAAATGCGCCAGACCTGCCATTGATAAAGCCGAGTGACGCCAAGTCATGGTCTCTCTGTGCGCGGCGAGTCTGGCTGGACAACAAGGGTGATTTCGACCTCCAGACCCTAGACGATCCCTTCGAACAACTTGTGATCGAGCTGGGTCTGGCGCACGAGCAAGCCGCCTTGAGCGGCTTTCCGCCGACATGGATATTCACACGGCCAGTTCACCAGAGGATACCGCCCGTCTCATGGCCGACCGAGTTCCTGCGATTTACCAAGCGCAGCTCTTGAATGACGCTGAGGGCATGATCGGCCTGCCAGACTTCCTCATTCTGGACGAGAGCGGCCAGTATCAAGCGGCTGATGCCAAACTTTCTCTGAGCGAAGAAAAGAAAGAAATTCAGGTGCAATTGGGCATCTATCGTCGATTGCGGGCACTGGTCTGTCTGCCATCGTATTCCTCGGCGACGGCGAGCAAGTGTTGATCGGTGATGAAGCCAATGCCGTCGCAAATCAGTTCACAACAAAAATGCGAGAGCTTCTTTCATCAGAAGACGAGCCTCTGGTTCGATACAGCCGCAGCAAATGCCGCGCCTGCCCCTACTACACGCATTGCAAGCCTCCATTCGAGCAAAAGGGAGAATTGTCGCTGCTCTATGGCATACAGGGGCGTGCAGCAATTGGACTAGCTGGTCTTGTCGTTGCAGGGATATGTCCTGAAGGACATATGCAAACATTCTGATCTGGTCGATTTTCAGTGGCAGGACGAAGAATCCGGCTCGCAGTGGTCTGTCGTGCAATTCAATCGCTTCTCGGCGGAACCTGATTCCGAAATAAAGGCACGTCTCAAGGGCGAAATTCTCGGCTATAACCGCGATGACGTGACCGCCACGCGACGGCTTGAAGAATGGCTCCGTGCGAATTTCATGAGTTGATCCACGACCCATTTTGTTACGCCGCATCCAAGGACGCTCCTTGGTCGCAATTACCCGGTGTCGGCTGGCGGCTGGCACATCGGGCGGCGTTAGTGCTATCGGTGCCGTCCGCGTTTTCGAGGCCCTGACGCCTTCTGTGCGGAACCAGCCTTCTTGCTTGATGGCCGCAGCTTTCGTGTGTAGCTGCACTCCGGCCAGTTCGAGCAGCCGAGGAAGCGGCCATACCGCCCCATC
>RKRZ01000183.1 GCA_007571105.1 Gammaproteobacteria bacterium | reverse complement strand
GGGAGGACGCTGCCGAAGCGCCTTGCACTGCAGCTGAATACACATGCAAGCGGCCGATTGGCCAGCGGCGCCGTAGCGCTCGCGCGACATCACGCAAAGCAGCGCCGGATTCGGAAGTAATCACCCCGAAATGCACCGGGAAATCCGGCAGCGACTGCTTGCGATCAATATCAACCAGACGTTCTTCGGCCAATCGCCGTTTGAGTTCTTCCAAGCGCCGCAATAATTCGCCGCGTCCTTCTTGCTGCAGGTCCTGGACGACGAGTTGGTAGCTGCCGCGTTGAATATAGATTTCCAATCGTCCCGTGGCGCGTACGGTGTCGCCGTCCTGCGGCGTGAAAGGAACGGATTGATTCTGGCCGCGGAACATGGCGCAACGCAATTCCGAGCCCGGGTCCTTGAGCGTGAAATACCAGTGGCCGGAATGATGTTGGTGCAGGTTGCTGATTTCGCCCTGGACACAGACTTGCGGAAAGTTTGCATACAGCAAATCCCGCACCATCTGATTAATTTCGCTGACAGACTGGGCCGGCAATTCTTCAGGCATGGAAATGTGAGGGTCGGGAAGGTTCAGTGACCTTGGTGCGAGGGTTCAATTTTCTCTTATGTTAGAGTAGCATAGCAAGCACGGACGCTTTTGCGCAGGGCACCATTCGGGCTTAGGAAATAGCAATGTGGGCGAATTGGTTTTTCACCAGGGTTTCCAAAAATAGCAAACGTATCCTGAGGTACGGGAAACGACGTTTCCTTCCCTTCATCAACTGGCTTCCTGAATTGCGCGACACGTCGGTTTTGCGTGCCGACGTGGTTGCCGGAATTACCGTCGCACTAGTGCTGGTGCCGCAATCCATGGCGTACGCCCAATTGGCAGGATTGCCGGCTTATTACGGGTTGTACGCTTCGTTTCTGCCCGCCATTGTGGCTTCCCTGTTTGGATCGTCCCGGCAATTGGCGACCGGACCGGTCGCCGTGATTTCTCTTCTGACGGCAAGCGCGCTTGAACCTATTGCGGCCAGCAACGCTGAAGGCTACATCGCTTACGCAATCATGTTGGCGCTGATGGTTGGGGTGTTTCAGCTGGCGCTGGGGTTGCTGAAACTGGGCATGCTGGTTGACTTCTTGTCACACCCGGTGGTAGTCGGATTTACGAATGCCGCCGCGCTGATTATTGCGACCTCGCAGTTGTCGAAATTGCTGGGCGTGGAAGCGGAACGGGGTGCGGCGCATTACGAGACCGTGTGGAATGTGTTGGTCGCTGCCTACCACCATCTGCATTGGCCGACCGTAGCCATGAGCGTGATCGCTATTGGTCTGATGGTGCTCTTGCCCAAATTTGAAAAGCGCCTGCCATCGATTCTGGTGGCGGCGGTGCTGACCACATTCGGGTCCTGGCTGATTGGATTCCGTGACAATTTCGGAGGGAAAATCGTCGAGGATATTCCGGAAGGGCTGCCGAGTTTTGCGTTGCCGCACTTTGATTTTGCCGTCATGCTGGATTTGGTGGGAGTTGCTGTGGCGATTTCCTTGATCGGCTTTATGGAGGCGTATTCCATTGCCAAGGCTATTTCTATGCGGAAGACGCGCCAGGACATCGATCCGAATCAGGAACTGGTCGGGCAGGGCTTGAGCAACCTGGTTGCGAGCATGTTTCAGGGTTATGCGGTATCAGGGTCGTTTTCGCGTTCCGCGGTCAATACGGAAGCCGGGGCGATTAGCGGGTTTTCATCGGTTGTGACGGGTTTGATGGTGGGCGCCACATTGCTGTTTTTGACCCCGGTGCTCTATCACATGCCCCAGGCGATGCTGGCTTCCGTCATCATCATGGCAGTGATTCCGCTGGTGCGTATTCGCCCGATCGTGTATGCCTGGAGAGTGCAGAAGCATGATGCGGTTGTTGCTGTTCTGACCTTTGTGTTGACTCTGTTTGCGGCGCCGCACCTCGAGCAAGGCATTATCGTTGGGGTGCTGCTGTCACTGGGGCTCTTTGTCTACCGCACCATGCATCCGCATGTGGCCCGAATTTCTCGGGATCAACATGGCAATTTCGGGGATGCCGGACGGAGAATTCTGGAGACCTGCTGCTCTGTCGCCATTGTGCGTTTTGAGGGCCCGCTATTTTTTGCCAATATCAGCTATTTCAGCGGAAAGGTGTTGCGGATAGCGGCGTCCATGCCGAACCTGCGCTACATCATCATTGACGCGGTCGGCATCAATGAAATTGACGCAACCGGGGAATATACATTGCACAGTCTGTCGAAACAACTGGTGGAATCGAATGTCGCGTTTTTAGTGGCGCGAGCCAACCCGGAAGTGATGGATATTTTCCGGAGAACCGGCTTTGCCGGCGAGGAATGGGAAGATCAATTCACGTCCACTCGTGAACAGGCACTGGAGTTTGCATTCACAAGGATTGGTCGATGCGCGGACGGGACGCCTTGCGGTTGCACGATCACCGACAAGAATCGCAAATGCCCGATGCTCGATGAACATCTGGTTGAGTTGATGCCGGAGAAAATACCGGTTTAAGGAAAAGGGGATCAGGCTTTCCAGTACGGGG
>RKRZ01000165.1 GCA_007571105.1 Gammaproteobacteria bacterium | reverse complement strand
ATGGCCGTACGGTCGATGGCTTTGTCCGATGGCTGGTGCGCGAGCGCCGCGCACGCGGCGCGCAGTCGCCGATCAATTTCGCCCGCCTGATTGCCGAAGCGCACATGGGCGACGTCCTGTTGGTGGAGGGACAAAGTCGCATTGCGCGCGCCGTGCGCGCCATCACGCACAGCATCTGGACGCACTCGGCGCTGGTGATCGGCCACCTCGACGAATTTCGGGATCCGGCGCTGCGTTCGATTGCGAGACGGGAGTTGACGAGCGAAGAACTGGAGGCGCCGCTGATTGTGGAGTCGGAACTCGGGCGCGGCACCATCGTCTCCTCAATTCTGCGCTATCGGGACCACCATGTGCGTCTGTGTCGGCCGCTCGCTCTGGCGCCGAACGATGCGCGACGGGTCGCGACTTATGCCTTGCTGCATGTGGGCGCAGAGTATGACCTGCGGCACATTCTGGATCTGGCGCGCTTTTTGGTGCCGTGGTGGTGGTTTATGCCCCGGCGCTGGCATTCTTCGCTGTTTGAGCATCGCCATAACGATCCCACCCGACAGATCTGCTCGACCATGATTGCGCGGGCTTTCAGTCGGGTGCGCTATCCGGTGTCTCCACTGATTGTGGATCGGCAGGGCCAGTTGACTTTGCTGCGCCGCAATTCCCGTCTGATCACGCCGAGCGAGTTCGACCATTCGCCTTATTTCTCCATCATCAAGTATTCGCTGTTCGGGAACGACGATCTGGGATTCTATCGGGAGTTGCCGTGGTCGGAAGAGGGGGTGGTCATGGAGCAGTTGGAAGACTACCTGGAGGACTTGGACATCAAACGCGTGCGCCTTGACGACCCGGCGCCGGAGGGACCGTCTTGATGGATGCGTTGGCGGCAATTCTTGCGCAGGCATTTTTCTTTGCCTTGCTGCTGGTCGGCTGGGTGGTGATCACGATTCATGCGGCGACGGCGCGCATTTGGGTGCTGTGCTCCGGTCTGGCTCTGCTGCTGTGGATGCTGACGGCCGAGCCTCCTGGCTTGTGGTGGTTGTCGGTACTGTTGTTGTGGGCTGTGCCGGTATTGTGTGCGGTGGTGCCGGAGTTACGGCTGAGCCTGTTTGTGCAGCCGCTTTATCGCACGATGCGCCAGAGCCTGCCGCCGCTGTCGGACACCGAGCGTGAAGCGCTGGAAGCGGGGCACGGAGGTTGGGAGGCCGCGCTGTTTTCCGCAGACGCAGACTGGCCGGCATTGCTTGAAGGGGAGGATGCCGAACTCAGCGAGGAAGAACAGGCCTTCCTGAGCGGGCCGGTTGAGCGCCTGTGCGCGCTTCTGGATGACTGGCGCATTTCTTCGCAAGATTTCGATCTGCCGGAAGAAGCCTGGGCGCTGATGCGCGAGGAACGGTTTTTCGGCATGGTGATTCCGAAGCAATACGGCGGCCTGGAATTTTCTGCACGGGCGCATTCTGAAGTGGTGATGAAGATTGCCACGCGCAGCGTGACGGCGGCGGTGACCGTGATGGTGCCGAATTCCTTGGGACCGGGAAAATTACTGCTGCGCTATGGCAGCGAAGCGCAGAAAGAGCGCTATCTGGTGCCTTTGGCGCGCGGGGAAGAGACGCCGTGCTTTGGCCTGACCGCGCCGCGCGCCGGTTCAGACGCTGCTTCCATTCGCGATTCCGGCGTGGTCTGCCGCGAGTCGGTGGACGGCGAAGAGGTGCTGGGCATTCGACTCAACTGGGAGAAGCGCTACATCACCTTGGCGCCGGTCGCCACGCTGATCGGCTTGGCGTTCCGGCTGTATGACCCCGAGGGGCTGCTGGGCGAGCAACGCGACCTGGGCATCACGTTGGCACTGGTGCCGGCTGATTTGCCGGGTGTGGAGGTGGGTCGGCGCCACATGCCGCTGCAAGTGCCGTTCATGAACGGGCCGATTGTCGGTCGGGATGTCTTCATTCCGCTCGAGCAGGTGATTGGCGAGCAGGACGGCGTCGGCCGCGGCTGGCAGATGCTGATGGAGTGTCTGGGCGAAGGGCGCGCGATTTCCTTGCCGGCGCTTGCCACGGCGGCCGGCAAGCATGCGAGCCGCCAGACCGGCGCCTATGCGGCGGTTCGCCGGCAATTTTCCCTGCCGCTGGCCCGCTTCGAAGGCGTGCAGGAGGCGCTGGCGAAGATCGCCGGCAATACCTATCTGATGGATGCCGTGCGCCTGGAAGTGGCGCGACTGGAACAGGGGGGCGAATGCTCTTCGGTGGCTTCCGCCATCGCCAAGCAGCAGTTGACGGAGCGGATGCGCCGTCTGGTCAATCACAGCATGGATCTGCATGCCGGCGCGGGCATTTGTGCCGGGCCACGCAACCCGATTGCGCGCCTGTATCAGGCCACGCCCATCGCCATTACAGTCGAAGGCGCAAACTTGCTGACGCGCAACATGATTATCTTCGGCCAGGGCCTGATGCGCTGCCATCCGTTTTTGCTGGAGGAAATGCGTTGTCTGCAGGCGGAAGAAGCGGAAGCAAAAGAGCCCGAGTTTGATACCTTGTTGCGCCGCCATGTGGGCGCGGTCGGCCGCAACC
>RKRZ01000112.1 GCA_007571105.1 Gammaproteobacteria bacterium | reverse complement strand
ATCTCGGCGAGTGATGCGAATCGGACCGCAATTCTCCGTCTGTTCGCAGTCAATCAGGTTCATCATCAGCAACTCCAGCACAGCCAAAAGCGTGACCACCACGCCCATGCGGCCTTCTTCCGGGGTATACAAATCATGAAAAGTGCAGAACTCCTGCCTGCCGATTCGGCTCATTACGTGATTCATGCGATCGCGCACCGATAGCACTTCCGTTTCAATCTGGTGGGACGCATTGAACTGCAGGCGCAATTCCATCGCTTGCAGCGCCATCAGCAACTCGTGCACGTCCACATGCGGGAGCGGTCGGGGAATGTCCAGTTCTCGCGTCTCCATCGAAAACGCGAACACATCGCGTTCCAGGCGAGGCAATGCATCCAATTCCTTCGCCACGTTCTTGAAGCGCTCGTATTCTTGCAGCATGCGGATCAATTCTCCGCGCGGATCCTCCGCTTCCTCCTCACCTGCAGGCGCCGGCAACAAGGAGCGCGACTTGATTTCCGCAAGCAGCGCAGCCATCACCAGATATTCAGACGCCAGCTCCAGCTGCATCTCCTTCATCAGATCGATGTACTGCAGGTACTGGTCGGTGATTTTCGACACCGGCAGATCCATGATGTCGAGATTCTGGCGGCGGATCAGGTAGAGCAACAAATCCAGCGGCCCTTCAAACTCGTCCAGAAACACTTCCAGTGCGTCCGGCGGAATATACAGGCCATCCGGCAATTGAGTAATCGCCTCGCCATTGAGAAAAGCGAGCGGAATTTCACGCTGCAACGGTTGTTGCGCTTCTTCACTCATCACTCAATCCCATCGCCGCGCTGACTTCTTCCAGGGTATCACGCGCCACATCCCGCGCCGTCTCGCATCCCTCGTGAATCAGGGCCAGCACGCCAGCCCGATCGGCCAGATATTCCTGCGCATTCTCTCGAATCGGCCGCAACTCCTCAATCATGGGATCCAGCACCCGATTTTTGCAGTCAATGCAGCCGATGCCGGCGCTGCGGCAACCGTCCTGAACCCAGGCCTTGGTGTCTTCATCGGAGTACACCTGATGCAAATCCCAGACCGGGCATTCCTCCGGGTCGCCCGGGTCGGTGCGGCGTTTGCGCGCCGGGTCGGTCATCATGCCCATCAACTTCTTCTTGACCGATTCCGGCTCTTCGCGCAATTCGATGGCGTTCTGGTAGGACTTGGACATCTTGCGCCCATCGAGTCCGGTGATTTTCGATGCCTTCGTCAAATATTCCTGCGGTTCCGGCAAAATCATCCGGCATTCGCCTTCCAGGTACCCATCCAAGAGTTCCAAATCGCCCATCGGCACACTTTGCAGTCCGCGAAGCAATTCGCGCGCGGCACCCAGAGATTCCAGATTGCCCTGTTCCTGGAAGTCGCGTCTCCACTGGCGATACAGACGCGCCTCATTGCGACCGAGACGATCGAGAATTCGTTCTGCACGCTCGACAAAATCCGACTCGCGACCGTACAAATAATTGAAGCGCCGCGCCACCTCGCGCGTGAATTCCACATGGGCGCGTTGATCCTCGCCCACAGGCACTCCCCGCCCCCGATAAATCAGGATGTCAGCCGCCTGTAACAGAGGGTAGCCCAGAAAACCGTACGTTGCCAAATCCCGGTCGCTTTGCTCCAGCGTTTCCTTGTAACTGGGAATGCGCTCAAGCCAACTCAGCGGTGTGACCATGGACAACAGCAGATACAGTTCCGCATGCTCCGGAACGCGCGATTGAATAAACAGCACAGAAGCCCCGGGGCTCAAGCCGCATGCCAGCCAGTCGACCATCATGTCAAAGACGTGCTCGCTGAGTCCCTCAGTCTCTTCGTAGTGTGTCGTCAGTGCGTGCCAATCCGCAATGAAGAAAAAACACTCGTGCTGATGCTGCAATTCCAGCCAATTGCGAATCGCCCCATGGTAATGGCCCAAGTGCAGACGCCCGGTCGGGCGCATGCCGGAAACCATGCGGGAACTTGCGGGAAGTTCGGCGTTCACGTGCGCTACGATCCCGGCGCATTCAAAGTCGGTAAGCCAAACAGCGACTGCACAGCATTGATGATCAAGAAGAAAACCGGCAGAAGTGTCCCGCTCCACATGGCGAGCAGCACGAGACCCATGGCCACCACGATTCCTTTGGTTCCAAACAGGTGATTCCACCACGTGCCCCATCGAGGCGGCAGGACACTGCTGACAATCACTGCCCCGTCCAGAGGCGGAATGGGCAACAGGTTGAACAGCATGAGAACGATGTTCACCATGATGCCGGCTTGTCCAATCAGATATACCAGCAAGCCGAACTCACTCTCCACCCCCATCTGCCAACCCATGCGAGAGATTCCGGCCCAAGCCAGAGCCATCAGCACATTGGCCGCAGGCCCTGCAACAGCCACCCAGGCCATATCCCGACGAGGGTTCTGCAGGCGTCCGGCGTTGACGGGAACCGGCTTGGCCCAACCGGCGACGACGCCGGCCAAAGTGCCCAAGGCAAGCGGCAAAACCACTGTGCCCAGCCAGTGAATATGCGGAATGGGATTGAGCGTCAGTCGCCCGGCATCACGGGCGGTCGTGTCGCCAAAACGCGCGGCCACCCAGCCGTGTGCAATCTCGTGCACCGTGATGGCGAACAACACCGGCACCGCCCAGATCAGAATTAGCTGCGAAGTCGACATGGCGGACGGAAGGAGTGCCGACAGCCAGAAATTGTGGGCTCAGACACGCCGGAAATTATAGCAAGGGCAAAGGTCTCGCGAAGTATTGTCCCGTGCGGAATGAGCCTGAACTGGGGCGCTTTCTCGACAGAAAAACGGGAACCGGCCACACACAACTGACGACACGCTGCCGAGAGGAGAATCCTGGATTCTCGAAGACGATGAATCACCCCCATTACGCCGACGTCAGGCCAAGGGATAGGCGCCTCCGCCAAGACGCCGCACTTCCGGGACCGGTGGGGTCAGATCCAGAACCGTGGTCGGCACATTGCGGCAAAACCCGCTGTCGATAATCACCGCCACCCGGCCCTTCAATCGATCCTGCAGATCATAAGGTTCAACCGGAGGCTCCTCGAGCTCCGGCAACATCAAAGTGCAGCTCATCAGCGGCTCACCATATTCCTCGAGCAATGCCTGCACCACCCGATGGTCGGGAATCCGCAAACCGATGGTCCGACGCTTCGGCACCATCAGGCGGCGCGGGACTTCGCGCGTCGCCTCCAGAATGAACGTGTACGGTCCGGGTGTGTACGCCTTCAACATGCGGTAGGCGGCATTGTCCACTCGGGCGTAAACGGACAATTCCGACAGGTCGCGGCAGACCAGGGTGAAGTTGTGGCCGGGTCCGGCCTGGCGCAATCTGCGGATGGCCTCCATCGACGCCTTGTCCCCGACCGCGCAACCGAAGGCGTAACACGAGTCGGTGGGATACACGATCAGCTCCCCTGCGCGAAGCGACTCCGCAACCTGACGGATTTGGCGGCGCTGCGGATTCTCCGGATGAATTTCAAGGCGGCGGGTCATGGCCTTTTATAATTTCTAAGCATGAAGTTATTTATTGAAGTCATCCCGGTTGCCCTATTTGTCGCGGGGTATTTTTTCTTTCCGGATCTGCCTGCGGGCTGGGTGGAATCCTTCAGCGAATTGATCCGCGTGGAGCTGACGGTCGGCGAAAGCGGCGACCGGATCTACTTCGCCACGGCCGTGCTGATGCTGGCCATGCTGGCACAATGCGGCATCCTGCAAGGCTTGCGCAGTCTGAATTCGACGCATCTGGCCGCACTGGTCATCGTCTGGGTTGCGGGTGGCTTGACCCTGCTACTCAAAGATCCCCTGTTCATCAAGTGGAAACCGACGGTATTCTACTGGGCACTGGCGATTGGATTTCTCGCGTCCCACTGGATCGGATCGCGAACACTGGTGGAGCGGATGCTGTCACGAAGTCTGCCCTTGGACAATCAACGGGTCTGGCAGCAATTGAATCTGATCTGGGTCGGTTTTTTTGTACTCGGAGGCGCGCTCAATATATACGTTGCTTACGAATTTCCGGAGGATTTCTGGGTGCAGTTCAAACTCTACGGGCTGGCACTGGGATTCCCGCTGATATTTTTAGTCGCGCAAGTTCTCTACCTCGCACCGCATCTGAAAGACTCGGGTCCCGCTCGCTGAAAGCCCAAAAAATCATATAGAAAAGACAATCTGCCCTATTCTTGCAGGGCAGAGTTCCTAACCCAAACAGCACTCTGTGCCAATCTCTGGAATACTTGGACTTGACAAATATAAAAAAATTATTATATTAGTAAGTATGGAAGTTTGCGCGGGGCGGACTTCATGAAAAAAATGCCCGAGGTTTAGAACAAATGGGAATCGAACTCGCAACTGCAGCCGCCGTCTGGGCGATGGTTTATGTCGCCGCCCAGCAAGGCTATCTTGACTGATTAACTCACTCCTCCCAGTGAGGTCAGTGCCGGACAGGATGATCCGGTTATCGGTCGGCACGGATGCCGACCACCTTTGAGCCCCGACCGATTACAAGTCCTCCTATCGGTCGGGGATCATTCCAACTCAACACGCACCACACTGAACTGTGCCAACGCAGCACAAGCGAATGCAAACAAGTCAAGGCGCCAATGCATAATTGTGGCGCACACAATCAGAATGAAAAGACGCCTCTGAGACTCAAATCGCTGCCGACCGGAAGATCCAAACTCTCCCCGGTTCCTTCAACAAAATCCAACTCGACCGCCAAAGTCGGGCTGGCTCTCCAATGGATACCCAAAAGCACAGAGCCTGAGGGGTTGCGCCTCAGATCCTTGGGCGATTCGCCCAGATTGGCGTAGCGCACCACCAGATCCCACATCCCCTCTTCATCACGCGGCTCCAGATGGCTCAATAGCCCCGAGGCATAAGGTCCCTCGGCCTGTTCGCCACTCAACCTCCAGGCACCACTGACAAAAAATCCGTCTCGCGGCTCGCCTTCATGCGGATGCGGCGAACCTGAAAACAGCAGATTCGGTTCACTACCGCTTGAGGTCAGATATTGAGCCTGAAAAGCGTAATCGCCCTGCACATACCCCAAATCAATGCCGAGTCCTCGGCTGAAATTCTGCGGCGGGGCATAAGCGGGATCGATGCTCGCCAAGGGAGGTTTCTCCGTGACATGCTCCATCGAATGGAACGAAACTCCGAAATGCAGAAAGCTTCCATCTTCAAAACGCGGGGCCACGGTCAGCCTTGCGCGTACCCCCGTCAGTGCCAGCGCATCTTCACTCCCTTGATGCCCATGCACCCTCAGCGCCCCATACCACGGCAAATCCTCTCCCTGAACAAAGCCCACCGCAACGGAGACCTTCTCCCCCCCTTCCCAAGGGTCCGGTGATCGCAAAGACGAACTCAGCACCCCACGCTCAATCGACTGAAACCACCGCTCACGCAGTGAACCTTCGAGCATGACAGACATCGGTGCCCATGGAGTAGAACTCTCCAAACCCAGTCGACCTTTGGATTCCACCGCTTTGCCAATCCCCGGCAAAGCGGGTTGGTTCAACTGAGTCTGCATCCGCAACATCAAGGTGCGCATGCGCGCGCCTTCATCCAGCAGGCTGTCGACCTCATCCTCCGACAGGGCGTAACTCGAGGGAGTCAGCACGCCCCAAAGCACTGCCGAAAAAGCAAAGAAAGAAGCAAAAAGAAAAGCGGGCCGGCGCGAGGAATTCATCAGGCCAACGCTCGGCTCGAACCCGCAACAGACGCGAATTCAAGTGCACACATAGGTTTGGAGTTTAACATATTCGGCGGTGCTGTCAGAGCAAAATTCGCCACCCGATCCTGCAGGCGGCGAATCCTCTTATTTTCGTGTTGTCGGGCACATTCAAACAGGCCCGATTCGTCAACTGCAATCAGAAGACGTACTGACCCCGTAACGAGAGTGCGTTCCCGTCATCCTTCCGCATACCATTGCCGCACACCTTGTGCATGAACGGATCCGCATCATCCATCATCGGAGCCCCATAGCACTTATCCGTTTCAGAGTCCACATAGTTCAACATGAACTTGACGTTCTTGTTGACGTACCAATTGACGCCCAAAACCCAGCGGGTCAGTTCGGAACTCAGACCTCGTCCCGGGACATCCACTTCCGCATCCTCGTAGCGCGCCACCAACTCCCAGGCTCCGCCTTCATCCTTCGGTTTGATCGCTGCAAAAGCACCGGAGCCGGCCTTGTAGCCGCGCGTCTCCCCCGTCAGCGTATACGCCGCCTGCAGATAGAAACCATCCATTTCGAGATCGCAGGTGTCTGCAGTCGCATATATCGTCTTCCCTTCACCATCAGTATCCTCTTCCACATCCGCGCATTTCGCATTATCCGTGCCGTCCGATTCCACATTCATGTATTCGGCCTGCAGAGAGAATGGCCCTCTGACATACGCCAACTCAACCCCCAACTGATCGATATCGTCCGATTTCATTTGCTGGGTCTCAAAAGGTCGTCCCGCGGTGTGGACCCCCATGCGCGAACGCATCCGATGATTTTCCCCTTTATAGTCCACGGAATAACCGGAAGCGCCCAAATGCATGAATGAGTCTTCGTCCAATTTCGGCATGATGGACAGACGTCCTCCCACCCCATAGACATCAGATCCATCCTCCTCATCCACTTCTGCATCATACACTCCGAACGCGCCGCTCATCGGCAGGTCCCCTTTGCTGGCGTAGCCAATTTCGACTCCACCAAAACTCGGTTTCCCCACTACTGCGCCAGACAACTCATTGACGATCGAGCGCTCGATTGTGGCGGTCCATTTGTCACTGGTCCGCTCTTCAAGCATGGGCGGACGCTTGAATTTTCCGACCTTTACGTACATCGGCTTGCTGGAATATTTGAGGAAGCCGGTATCCACAGACGCCCCTTCGCCTTCATGATCCACATCCATAGCGAACTTGTAAGACCAATTCTTGCCGGAATTGCCGCTTAAAGTGATTCGCGAGCGCCGGATTTCATTCTCCTCAGCCGAACCCTCACTACCATCGGCCTTGTTCCAGAACGAGTCGTAGGAATCATGGTCGAACTGCAGCCGGCCGCTGATTTTGAACTGATTGCCGTTGTCGGATTTGACCTTGATCCCGCCGCCCGTTGTTGCAATCGTCAGGTTCTCTTTCCTGGCCTTGACCACGCCTTTCTTACTGGCGGCTGCCGCTTTGTCTTGCTTGGCCTGCTGCTCCATTGCATTGGTCCGGATTGCCAGGTCCTGAAGTTGCTTCTGCATTTGCATGAGCATCTCCTTCATTTGAGCGTTTTCTTGCTGCAGATACTCAATATGCTTTTGGTATGCTGACTCCTCCCCTTCTGCGGACGCGAACACGACCGGGGATGTGAATGCACAAAAAAGCGCCATCGAGATGGCGACAGATTGGGTCGGATGCTTTCGCAAATTCATGTTTGGCTTCTCCTCTCACTAAGCGAGTCAAATTGCGGCACGGAATAGAAAAATACGTGCCAAGATTTTGCGCTATCTTAGGCATCCAATATGACAAAATCATTACGACAAAACCGGCCTTTTGGAGCCGATTTTCAAGCTTTTGTCGGTCGAGCAATGTCAGGAGAATTGCGTGCAAAAATCCACGCATTCTGTCCTGTCTCCAAGACGATGTAAATTGGAGAAACAAGGGAATTGGGGGGTCGTCCCTCGAATCCCTGCTACAAAATCATTACAACGAGCAAATCAATATCCCGAGTCATTCGTCTCTGGTCTGCAAATCTTCAGCGGGCTTCGAGGCGGCAAGACCGTGTTCTACCGCCAACACCGCAGCCACCACCCTGGAAGGCACATCCAGTTTGCGCAAAATCGCTTTGACATGGACTTTCACCGTTCCTTCTGAAATTCCCAAGCTGTTCCCGATCCCTCGATTACTCAATCCTTCCGCCAGCAGGATAAGAATCTCTCGCTCCCGCGGCGTCAGGCTGTCAAACAAACCGGCTTCCTCATCCTTCGCCGGAGCCGGTTCATGCCCCTGCACCACGCGCGCCAAGGCTGGAGTTAGGCTTGGCGCCACAACCGTCTCGCCCGCGACAATGGAGCGCAATGCCACAACCAGCGCATCCGGTTCCATATCCTTCAACAGATAACCGCTCGCGCCAGCCCGCAAAGCTTCCACCAGATCCTGTTCGTGATCGCTGGTGGTCAACATCACTATCGGCGGGCAATTCTTTTTCCCCTTCAGATGTTGCAGTATCTGCAATCCATCAATCTGGGGCATGCGCAGATCCAGCAGCACGACATCGGGGCGGCGCTTCTGCAATGCGACATAACCGGCCTCAGCGTCACCGACGGAATCCAACACTTCGATCCCATGACGCTCCAACAGGCCCTGCAACCCTTCTCGGAATAAGGTGTGATCATCAATCACCGTGACTTTCAATGTGCTCATGCCGCCACTTCCCGAGCTAATGTCTCGAATTCAAGCGTCAACCGAACTCCTTCGCCAGGCTCACTTTCCACAAGCAGACTCCCACCCAATTGGCTTGCCCGGTCGCGCAACAGACTCAAGCCGACATGCGCACCGGTCTCATCTTCCTGAGGCGCCCGCACAAAGCCGACGCCATCATCTTCCACCAACACGCGCCCCTGGCCTTGCGCCGCATCCCCTGAAATCAGAATGCGGACCGTCCCGGCTTGCGAATGCTTGCGCACATTTGCGAGCGCCTCTTGCACAATGCGCACGATTTGCACTTCATGGTCCAACGGCAAATGCAAATCTTCCCATCGGTTCTGCAAAAACACCCGAACACCCGGGCAATCC
>RKRZ01000182.1 GCA_007571105.1 Gammaproteobacteria bacterium | reverse complement strand
GGCGGAGGGGGAGGCGGAGTCGGGTGCCGGTCGGTGTGATGGCGGCGCTGGAGTGTTCGCAGGGCTTAAAGAGCTGCTGCGCTCGGGGACTGCTGAGTGATGAGCCACCGTCGCACTGGTGGCGATGGGTGCTGGAGCAGAAATACGGCTTCGATGTGTTCTACGAGAAGATCGTGGTTCGGGTGTCGCTGACGCTGGCCGGTGCCTTGGCACAACGTGGCGACGTCCGACTGATCGATGGCGCGATGGTGAATGGCGCGGCGCGTGCCGTGCGCGCGGCCGGGCAACGATTGCGGCCTCTGCAAAGTGGCGCCATGGGGCACTATGCGCTGGCCATGTTGCTGGGGCTGGTTGCGGCACTGGGCTATCTGCTGCTTCGGGAGGTGGGCGGATGAATCCACTGGGCCTGATGATCGGCTTGCCGCTGGCGGGCGCGGTGTTGGTGCTGTTTTTGCCGAATCGTCGGCTGGCGCGTTATTGGGCGGTGACCGTCAGCCTGGTGGTGCTCGGAGTGTCGCTGATGCTGCTGGTGCAGTTCGATCCGCACGGAGGGTTTCAGTGGCAGAGTCGGGAGTTGTGGATTCCTGCGTTTGACATCTACTTCCATATCGGCGTGGACGGCTTGTCGCTGCCGTTGATTGTGCTGACCGCGTTTATCGGCCTGCTCGCAGTGATCACCGGAGATCTCGATGCGATTGATCGCCCGGGGCAGTTCTTGGCCGCCTTCCTGATTCTCGAAGGATTCCTGATCGGCACCTTCAGCGCGATGGATGCCGCGCTGTTTTATATCTTCTTCGAAGCGATGCTGATCCCGATGTTTCTGATCATTGGCATCTGGGGTTCGGACAACCGCATCTACGCGGCCATCAAGTTCTTTCTGTATACCTTTCTGGGCTCGGTGCTCATGCTGGTGGCCATGTTGTACCTCTATCTGGAGTCCGGCAGTTTTCAAATTCTGGACTGGCACACGCATGCCCTTACCGCCCTTGAGCAGCATTGGCTGTTTCTGGCTTTTCTGATCGGCTTTGCGGTCAAGGTTCCGATGTGGCCGGTGCATACCTGGTTGCCGGACGCGCATGTGGAAGCGCCGGCGGCCGGTTCTGTGGTGCTGGCTGCCGTACTGTTAAAAATCGGTGGCTACGGCTTGTTGCGTTTCTGCCTCCCCATTGCACCGGATGCATCGCTGGTGTTCGACACCCTGGTGATTGCGCTGTCGCTGATTGCAGTGGTCTATATCGGCTTCGTGGCGCTGGCGCAAAGCGACATGAAGAAACTGATTGCCTACTCCTCGATTGCGCACATGGGTTTTGTCACCTTGGGGCTGTTTCTGGTGTATCGGCTGAGTGAGCAAAGTGCACAACTGGGTGTGAGCGGCGCGATGGTGCAGATGTTGTCGCACGGATTGGTGTCGGCCGCGCTATTTGCGTGTGTCGGGATTCTCTACGATCGCCGCCACAGCCGCGAGATTCAGGACTACGGCGGTGTGATGGTTAGCATGCCGGTGTTTGGCGCCTTGTTCGTGTTTTTTGCTTTGGCGAATGCAGGGCTGCCGGGCACTTCGGGGTTTGTGGGAGAGGTGATGGTCATTTTGGCTGCGTTTCAGGCGCAGTGGTGGCTGGCGGCCTTGGCTGCGATGGTGGTTGTGCTGGGCGCGGCGTATTCGCTCTGGCTGGTGCGCCGGGTGGTATTCGGGGAGGCGCGCCATGCACAAGTGCAGGCGTTTTCGGATGTGTCGGTTCGGGAGTTCATTCTGCTTGCGGCCTTGGCGTTTCCGGTGTTGGCGTTGGGCTTGTGGCCGGCGCCGTTGATTGAATTGATGGAGCCCTCGGTTGCCAACTTGGTGGAACAGGCGCGAGACTTCAAGGCCGGGAGCACGTTATGAGCGTGGGACAGGAACTCTGGCTGCTGGTGCCGGAAATCGTGCTGCTGACCGGGGCGTGTTTGCTGCTTCTGGGTCCGCGGCCCTGGGCGTGGAACATGACATGGATGAGTTTCCTGGGGGTGCTGGTCGCACTAGGCCTGAGCGTGCCGGAGGCGCCGTCCTGGGTAATGAGCGATGCTTATCTGCGTGTAGCGGGAATTGATGCATTGCGTCTGCTGATCGGAATTCTGTGCCTGTTGGCACTGGTGTATGCGCGCGCTTTCGCAACAGATAAAGAGCGATTGCAGACGCCGGAGTTCTATGTGCTGGCGCTGTTTGCCTGTGTGGGAATGTTTCTGATCAGTGGGGCGCGGCACCTGATCGTGCTGTACCTGGGTCTGGAATTGCTGTCATTGTCTTTGTACCCGATGGTGGCGATGCAACGCGATGATGGCCGTGCGGCAGAAGCCGCTGTCAAATACTTCATTTTGGGGGCGTTGGCGTCCGGATTCCTGCTGTTTGGGATTTCCTTGCTGTATGCTGCGACGGGAAGCCTGCATGTGCACGATCTGGCGAATGCCTTGGCGCAAAGCGAACTGGACCGCCTGCTTCTTCTGGGCATGGTGTTGGTGCTTGCGGGACTGGCCTTTAAATTTGGCGCGGTCCCCTTCCATATGTGGCTGCCGGATGTCTACGACGGCACGTCGGTGCCGGC
>RKRZ01000026.1 GCA_007571105.1 Gammaproteobacteria bacterium | reverse complement strand
TTGCAGTACTCCCACTGCGATTCTGTCCCATTCGCCAAACAAGATCGCCGTGGAGCGATTGCCCACCTGAAGGTCTTCTTCACGATCGGCCATGGCGTACAAGGTGTCGTAAGCAACCACCCAGGCCATCGTGCCCAAGAATGTCAGCCATCCCCATGCGGGCGGCCATTCGCCGGTGGTGGCGGTAATGGCGATCGGTACGGAGAAAGCAAACGCCAGCCCGAGATGCAACTGCGGCCCTGAGTGCCAGCGCTTGGCGTATGGATATGTGGCGGCGAGCAATGCGGCGGGAAGAGTCAGCAGCAGGGCGCGCTGCGTCAGCGTCAGCGCGAGCCCCAAGGCGATGATTAGTAGGACGATAAAACTGATGACGCCGGCGCGCGGCGGCAATTCGCCGCTGGCAATGGGCCGATTGCGGGTGCGGGCGACGTGGCGATCGAGTTCTCGGTCGGCATAATCGTTGATCGCACAGCCGGCAGAACGCATCACAATGACGCCGAAGACGAAAACCAGCAGCAATGGCCAGCCGGGCCAGCCGCCGCCGGCAAGCCACAAGCCCCAAAGCGGCGGCCACACGAGCAGGTAGATGCCGATCGGGCGGTCCAGCCGAAGCAGTCGGATGTAGGCGCCGAAGGGGGCGGGGAGCGTTGGCAAAAGCATGAAGGGATGCCGGGCCTGGGGTCACGATTTCTCGGAAGCAAGTATGATAAGCCCTTCAGAAAATGGTGTTGGAACGAATATGGCCATTTCGATCGAAGAAGCGCTGACGTTTGATGATGTGCTTCTGGTGCCGGGCCACTCAGAAGTTTTGCCGCGCGAGATTGCGCTGAAAACCCGCCTGACTGCAGAACTGGAACTCAACATTCCGTTTTTATCGGCCGCCATGGACACCGTCACCGAGGCGGAGTTGGCGATTGCCATGGCGCAGGAAGGCGGCCTGGGCGTGGTGCACAAAAATCTGACTATCGAAGCGCAGGCGGACGAGGTGCGCCGCGTCAAGAAATTCGAAAGCGGAGTCATTCGGGAGCCGTTGACGACCCATCCGCAGGCCCACGTCTCCGAAGTGCTGGAATTGACCCGGTCGCACAACATCTCCGGCGTGCCGGTAGTCGATGGGGAAGATCTGGTCGGCATCGTCACGCACCGCGACTTGCGTTTTGAGACGAATCTGGAGCAGCCGGTTTCGTCCATCATGACGCCGCGCGAACGCCTGATTACGGCTCCGGAAGGCACGGCGCTCGACGTGGTGCAGGAGTTGTTGCGCGAGCATCGGATTGAGAAGTTGCTGATCGTGGATGATCAGTTTCACTTGCGGGGTATGGTGACGGTCAAGGACATTCAAAAGGCGACCGATTACCCGGATTCCTGCAAGGACGAACAGGGGCGGTTGCGCGTGGGGGCGGCCGTGGGTGCGGATGCCGACAGTATGGGTCGCGCCGATGCTCTGATTGATGCCGGCGTCGATGTGGTGACGCTGGACAGCGCGCACGGCCATGCCGAAGGCGTGCTGCAGCGCGTGCGCGACATGCGTGCGGCGTGGCCGCAATTGCAACTGATCGCTGGCAATGTGGCGACGGGCGAGGGAGCGGCGGCACTGGCGGATGCGGGCGCCAGCGCGGTCAAGGTGGGCGTCGGGCCCGGCTCAATCTGCACGACTCGCGTGGTGGCCGGCGTGGGCATGCCGCAAGTTTCGGCCATTCTCAATGCCTGTTCGGCACTGGCGGAGCGTAAAGATGCGGTGCCGGTGGTTGCCGATGGAGGCATTCGCTATTCCGGAGATGCCGTGAAAGCATTGGCGGCAGGCGCATCGACCGTCATGGTGGGGTCTTTGCTGGCCGGTGTCAGTGAGGCGCCTGGAGAAGTGGAGTTGTATCAGGGGCGCTCGTACAAGTTGTATCGAGGCATGGGGTCCATTGGCGCGATGCAGCGCGGTTCGCGCGAACGCTACTTCCAGGGCGAAACCGCCGAAGCGGAGAAGTTGGTTCCGGAAGGAATCGAAGGACGAGTCCCGTACAAGGGGGCGTTGTCCGGTGTCATCCATCAACTGGTGGGTGGAGTCCGTTCCGGGATGGGCTATGTGGGCGCCGGCACCATCCACGCCTTGCATGCAAAGGCCCGCATGGTTCGCGTGACCTTGGCGGGTTTGCGCGAGAGTCATGCGCATGATGTGCTGATCACGAAAGAGGCACCGAACTACCGCACCGAGATCTGATTCGTGTCTTCGGACATTCACGCCGAACGAATCCTGATTCTGGATTTTGGCTCGCAATACACTCAGTTGATTGCGCGTCGCATTCGCGAGGCCGGCTGCTATTGCGAGATTTTTTCCTGCGACGCAACTGATGAGGAAATCAAGACCTTCGCGCCGCGCGGCGTGGTGATGTCGGGCGGACCTGAGACGACTACGGAAGACACGCATCCACCCGTGCCCGAGGCAGTGCTGGCCTTGGAGATTCCCGTGCTGGGCATCTGCTATGGCATGCAGGCCATGGTGCAGCGCTTTGGCGGCACTGTCGAAGCGGGACAGCGTCGCGAATTTGGCCACGCCCAGATTCAGCATTTGCAGGGACACCCGATGCTGGAAGCCTTGGGAGAGGATGCGACGGTTTGGATGTCGCACGGCGATCATGTCGCGGACGTGCCGGAAGAATTCGAAGTGTTGGCGGAGACTGAGAGCATTCCGGTGGCGGCCATCGCGCATCGGGAATATCCCTGGCTGGGTTTGCAGTTCCACCCGGAAGTCACGCACACGCCGGGCGGGAGTCGGCTATTCGAATGGTTCGTGCGCGATCTCTGTCAGTGTCACGGCCTGTGGCGTCCACAAGCCATCATTGAAGACGCCACGGCTTCGGTGCGAGCGCAGGTGGGAGACAGCGGTGTGGTGTTGGCGTTGTCGGGAGGCGTGGATTCTTCTGTGGTGGCTGCATTGCTTGGGCGTGCGATTGGCGAGCAGTTGCATTGCCTTTTCGTGGACAACGGCTTGCTGAGGAAAGGCGAGGGCGATCAGGTGATGGAGACGTTTGCAGCGTTGGGAATTCCGGTTACCCGAATTGAGGCGCAGCAGCGCTTTTATGCCGCACTCGAAGGTGTGAGTGATCCGGAAGACAAACGGCGCATCATCGGGCGCGAATTCATTCACGTTTTTCAGGAAGAGGCCGAGAAACTACCCGATGTCCGCTTCCTCGCACAAGGCACCATCTATCCGGACGTGATTGAATCTGCCGCGGCACAAAGCGGCAAGGCCCATCTCATTAAGTCCCACCACAATGTGGGCGGCTTGCCCGAAACCCTCCATTTGGAATTGGTCGAGCCCTTGCGCGAGTTGTTCAAGGACGAAGTGCGCCAGATTGGGCGAGAGCTGGAATTGCCGCAGACGTTGATTGGCCGCCATCCGTTTCCGGGTCCGGGCCTGGGGGTTCGGATTCTGGGAGAGGTGCGTGAGGAGTATGCCCGGTTGGCGCGGGCGGCGGATCACATTTTCATCGAAGAGTTGCGCGCCGCGGATCTGTACGACCAGGTGGCTCAGGCCTTCGTGGTTTTTTTGCCGGTCCGGGCTGTGGGCGTCATGGGCGACGGTCGGCGCTATGACTATGTGGTTAGTTTGCGTGCCGTAGAGACGCAGGACTTCATGACGGCCCGGTGGGCTCGATTGCCGGCAGAGTTTTTGGATCGATGCGCGAGGCGAATCATTAATGAAGTGGATGGCATCGCGCGGGTTTGCTACGACATTTCCGGCAAGCCGCCGGCGACGGTCGAATGGGAGTGAGTCGGTCTGACGACGACTGGATGCTTGCCGCGCTGGAACTTGCACAGGCGGGCGAAGCTGCCGGAGAGGTGCCGGTCGGCGCGTTGGTGGTGCAGGAGGACCAAATCATTGGGCGAGGCCACAACGGAAATATCGCCAACCACGATCCGAGCGCTCATGCAGAAATTGTTGCACTTCGCGAGGCGGGCGCGAAGGCGGGCAACCATCGCCTGCTAGGCGCCGTCATCTACGTCACTCTGGAGCCATGCATGATGTGCGTCGGCGCGATGATCGCAGCGCGCATTGAGCGGCTGGTGTTCGGCGCTCGGGACCCCAAGGCAGGATTTCTTGGAGGGGCCTTTGATGCGCGGGGGCTGAGTTTTCCCAACCATCGTTTTGCGGTCAGCGGAGGCGTTCGGGAATCGGAATCTGCCGCGCTGCTGCAGGATTTTTTCCGACAGCGGCGGGCGGCGCAGTGAGTGTGGCAGGTCTGATGCTTGCGGCTTGCTGCGCGCAATCGAGACACTCGGCTTTGGGTATAATGCGCCCATTCCATGTACATCCCTGACGCCTCTGGCTGGCGGAGTGCCACAGACATTTTGTTCTCACCTTATATAATTACCACCGCCTCGCGCAATCGGCCCACAAATTTTTCTTTATGGAAACGTTCCTTTCGCTGTTGCTAGATCTGGCCAAGAGTGACCCGGGACGGCCTTTCATCCGTGCCAAGAAACAAGGAGTCTGGCACGTCACTTCACGGCTGCAGGCGCTTGAACGCGCTTCCACTTTGGCGCAAGCTTTGGAGAAGCGCGGAGTGAATGCGGGGGACCGCATCGGAGTTTTCGGGCCGAACAGCGATCAAATGTATCTGGCCTATTTGGCGGTCCAGAGTTTGGGCGCCATCCCCGTACCGATCAGCAACAACGCCTACGGTGAGAGCTTGAGAATGGTGGTCGACGGGACAGGCATGAATCGGGTATTGACGATGGGCCAGCAGCATGTGGACGCGTTACTTGAATGTGGGCAGCAGTCTGTGCGAGAGACGATCTACGTCAGCGCGCGCGGCATGGACACTTACGACCAGCCCGACTTGGCTTGGGCGGACCAGGTCATGGAAGGAATCAGCCCCGATATAGGCAAATTGGAAGAGTGGGCGAATTTGCGGAATCCTGATGAGACGGCCGTGCTGTGCATGAGTTCAGGTGCGGCGGATGTCCCCCAGATGATCGAACTGTCCCACAGCGCCTTAATTAAAACAGCCCAGGCAATTGCCTCCCGTGGCAAGGTGACGGCCAAAGATGAACTGATGGCCTATCTGCCTTTGGGCTTCTCCAGTGATTTTCTGTTTTCCTTCTCGTTGGCGCTGGCCAGCGGGGCTTGCATGAACTGCCCCGAGAGCGACGACACGGTTCTGGGGAACATCCAGGAGATCGGGCCCACCGTTCTGTTCGGCCCGTCGTATGTTTACAAATACATTTATGCGCATGCCGCCAATCGGGTTGAGAGCGAGACGGATTTTGGCGGTCGGGCATTTCATTGGGCCATGCGCAAGGTGATGGCGGTTGCAGAGTCCTGGGCCGAAAAGAAAAGGCCTTCACTGTGGGCGATGCTGCTGCGTTTTCTAGCATTGGGCACAATTTTCAAACCCTACCTTAATGTTTACGGTTTCACTCGATTGCGCCTGGCTTTGTCGGGAGGCACGCCCGTTCCGTTTGCAGTGATGAAGTTCTTCCACGCTATTGGCGTTGATCTTCGTGAAACCTACGGCTTGGCGGAAGGTAGTTGTTGTCTAACGATACAAGGGCGAAGAGACTGGGTTCACGGAGCGGTGGGACAATCTCTGGATGGAGTCGAATTGGATCTGCGCAACAACGAGATCTGGTTCCGCGGGCCGGGACAGATGAAGGGCATTTATAACGACCCCGAGACAACCGCGGCGCAAACCGTTGACGGCTGGACGCGGACCTATGACGCAGGAGTTCTGGATGATGCGGGCCGATTGCACTTGCGTGGCCGCACAAAGCGGATGGGAGAAGTGGACGGCGCCGTTTTTTCAGCGGATTACATGGAAGCGCTTCTGAAATCCTCTGAATATATTCGCCAGGCGGCGGTCTTTGGTCATGGGCGGGAATACCCAGTGGCCGTCATTGCCGTGGATGGAAACATCACGCGGACCTGGGCGGATCGCAACAATCTGCGTTATACGGGGTTTGCCGATCTTTCCGCGCATCCTGAAGTCAAGGCAATGGTGCGCAGCAGTTTGCAAGAGATTAATGATACGGTGCAGTCGAATCCAGGTATGGCAGCGGCACCGGTACGGCGTTTTGCGCTTCTCAATCGAAGTTTCATGGCTTCGGAGGGAGAAGTGACGGAAACGCGAAAAGTGCGTTGGAATGAATTCGCAGAGCGCCATGCAGGTCTGCTTGATGCTCTCTATGGCGGGGCAACAGAGTACACGTATACCGACCATGCGGACGGGCGATCCTATACCTTGTTGCTGGGAGATGTGTGAGATGGCGAACGGGAATCCAATTCTGCAGATCCAGGACATCTCACTGGCCTTCGGCGGTGTGACCGCATTGAATGGCATCAGCTTTGATGTTGCAGAAGGGGAGATATGCGCTGTAATCGGGCCGAATGGCGCGGGCAAAAGTTCTATGCTGAACGTCATCAATGGCGTGTATCGGCCGCAGCAGGGAGAAGTTGTTTTCAGAGGACAGCCATGTACCCGCATGCGTCCTCGGCAAATTGCTCTGTTGGGAATGGCTCGAACGTTCCAGAATATCGCTTTGTTCCAGGGCATGACGGTGCTTGAGAATATCCTGACCGGCCGCAGCCTGAGAATTCGTTCTACCTGGATTGAGCAGGGTCTGAATATTGGCCGGGCGCGCCGCGAGGAAATAGAAAACCGCCGGGTGGCAGAAGAAGTGATTGAATTCCTGCACTTGGAGAACATTCGAAAAACTCCTGTGGGCAAACTTCCCTACGGCTTGCAGAAGCGTGTGGAGTTAGCCAGGGCTTTGGTGGCAGAACCGGTTTTGTTGCTTCAGGATGAGCCGATGACGGGCATGAATCTGGAGGAGAAGAAGGACATGTCCTGCTTCGCGCTTGAAATCAATCGCGAGTTTGGAACCACCATCGTATTGATTGAGCATGATATGAGTGTGGTGATGGACATTTCGGACCACGTGGTGGTGTTGGACTATGGAGCAAAAATCGGAGATGGCACGCCGGATGAAGTAAAAAATAACCAGAAAGTCATTGACGCTTATCTGGGAGTGAGTCATTAAAGAGGGGAGAGGACGAACATGGGATTTGACTGGGTATTTTTCATTGAGATCATCGTCGGCGGACTGATGTCCGGCGTCATGTACTCCCTGGTGGCCATTGGATTCGTCCTGATCTACAAGTCCTCCGGCATCTTCAACTTCGCCCAGGGGACGATGCTGCTGTTTGCGGCGCTGACCTTCGTCAAGCTGACGGAAGGCAGTGTGAATTTCTGGGTGGCGCTGTTTTTGACCATGGCGACGATGGTAGTGTTCGGAATACTCGTGGAGCGCTTCATGATGCGCCCGCTGGCGAATCAGTCGCTGCTGTCGCTGTTCATGGCGACGGTGGGTCTGGCCACACTGATTGAGGGGATGTCCCAGTACGTTTGGGACTCCGCGATCCATGGCTTGCAGCTGGCGGACTTCCTGGATCTGGCATTGCTGGATCCGGTGAATATGACGATTTTCGTCTCTGATTACATCAGTTGGCTGGACATCCTGATTTCCAAGTTCGATATCTTTGCTTCGATTGTGGCCGGGAGCATGATTCTGGTATTGGCGGTCTTTTTCCAAAAGACGCAAACGGGCATGTCACTGCGCGCAGTGTCGGATGACCACATGGCGGCAATGGCCGTGGGCATTCCGCTGTCTCGGGTATGGGCGCTGGTGTGGGCGGTGACTGGCATCATCGCGCTGATAGCCGGGTTGCTGTGGGCTGAGCGCGTCAGCGTTTCGTTCACGCTTGTCGAAGCGGTGCTCAAGGCGCTGCCGGTGATTCTGATTGGAGGGCTGACCTCAATTCCGGGGGCAATCGTTGGCGGTTTGATCATTGGGGTCGGCGAGAAGGTTGGGGAAATTTATCTCGGCGATTTGCTTGGCGTGCAGGGAATCGAAGGCTGGTTCTCCTATTTCATCGCGCTGGTGTTCCTTCTGTTCCGGCCTTCCGGCATCTTCGGCCTGAAAGGCATTGAGAGGGTGTAGTCATGTTTTATCGCGAAACCGGAACCTATGCCACGAACTACGTCGAGGATCGGAAGCTATTCCCGATTCCCTTCGACAAATGGGCCATGCTGGTGTTCGTGGCGTTCATGGTGTTCGTCATCCCGTTTATTGCCAGCGACTACTGGCTGGCCGCCCATCTGATTCCGATTCTGGCTTTCGGGTGCGCTGCACTGGGCTTGAACATTCTCACCGGCATGACCGGGCAGTTGTCATTGGGAACAGCCGGCTTTATGTGCTTCGGTGCGTTCTTCACCTTCAACATTATGTTGCGCTTCCCGGAAGGCTGGATGAGTCTGCCGGTGGCCATGATGCTCGCAGGTTTTGGAACGGGATTGGTCGGCCTGGTCTTTGGTTTGCCGAGCATTCGCATTAAGGGTTTCTATCTGCTGGTGTCGACGTTGGCGGCACAGTATTTCGCGCTGTGGTTCTTCCGTTCTTATCCGTACTTCTTGAACTACGCCACTGCCACGGTGACGTTGCCGGATCATCATTTTGATTACCTGTGGATCGGGGAAACTTTCAATGTGGACATGGCCAGTTATGAGGCCAAGTACTTGCTGTCATTTGGCATCGTTGCCGCGTTTGCGCTGTTTGCCAAGAACCTGTTGCGCAGTGCGACGGGAAGAAACTTTATGGCTGTACGCGATATGGACGTCGCGGCCAGCGTGATCGGGATCCCGGTTGTGCGCACCAAAATGTTGGCGTTCTTCGTCAGCTGCTTCTATTGCGGCGTGGGAGGGGCGCTGTTCTGCTATACCTATTTGCAAGTGTTGGGCATTCGCACCTTTGAGA
>RKRZ01000178.1 GCA_007571105.1 Gammaproteobacteria bacterium | reverse complement strand
GCCGCCATCAGGGTGATTCCGACAACGCCGTAAAACATCTTCAAAATATCTCGCATCAGTGGATCGGCCATCACCATGCCGATCAATGCGGTGAAGGTCATTAAGGCCACGACGCGAGGTTTGGTGACCTCCAAGTAATCGCGCCATGTACAAGAGGGGGCTTGCGCGTTCACTCGAGCCGGAATTGACGCACCAGGCGCAACTGGGTCAGCAAAGACAGAAGAAGGAAGGCTGCGACAGTGTTGTGCGCTGTCGCAATCGCAATGGGCAACTGTAGCGTGACGTTGCCGATGCCAAGTGCGAGTTGTAGAACCAGCAAGTGCAACTGGGCGACCGCGCAGCGGCGCAGGACCGGAATCTTTGCGCGAATGCTGGCAATGGCCAGCCACAAGATCGCTAGGGTAGTGACAAGGGCTCCGATTCGGTGTGTGACGTGAATGGCTGTTCGAGCGGGGCTGTCGAGTACGCCGAACTCGTAGTTGATCCCAAGTCCGCGCCACAGCACAAAGGCCTCAGAGAAATTAATGCTGTCCGGCCACCATTGACCCCGACAGGTGGGGAAATCCGGACAGGCAAGCGCCGCGTAATTGCTGCTGGTCCAGCCACCCAGAAATATCTGCACAACCAAAACGCCAATCACGAGCAGGCACAACTTGTGCAAAAGAGGCGGCCCCGTGTCAGAGGGTGTCGGCCACTGCCGGTGTCGCATCCACAGCCACCACAGCAGGCTCAATGTGGCGAATCCGCCGAGCAGATGCAGGGCGACGATGAGCGGTTTGAGCTGCAAAGTGACCGTCCACATGCCCAGAAGGGCCTGAAACACGACGAGCGTGAGCAGCGCAGACATCATTCGCGTCAGACGTGAGTTGCCTCGGCCCCAGAAGCACAATGCGGTCAGTCCGAGGATCATCAGACCCAACGCGCCGGCCAGATAGCGGTGCGTCATTTCACGCATCGCCTTGCCTGCATCGTAACTTCCCCGCGGGGCCTGTGCCGTCGCTGCTTCAATTTCCTGCTGGGTTTCCGGCAGGGAAGTCAGATACCCGTAACACCCGGGCCAGTCAGGGCAACCGAGTCCGGCGTCTGTCAGCCGCACCCAGGCGCCGACGACAATAACCAGCACCGCCAGAATCAGAGTTGTAAACAGCAGGCGAGTGAACACGGTGAGTCCCTCATCCGATGCGTGATGCAGACAGCAGGCGCTTGAGGTCTTTCAGCATCCCCCGTGACGTGGATTCGCTCGAGTAATGCATCAGCAGATTGCCAAGCGGATCGACAAAAAACAAGGTGTCCTTTGGCAGGTTTTGGAAGAGTTCGGGATTTGCAGTCTCTGGCATCACCAGAAGATGATGTGGCCCCAGGCGTTGCAGAATGTCGCTGTAGCGTTCAATTTGCCCTTCGCTCTCTAACAGCACCAACAATTGGGTGCGATCGCGCTTGGAGCCCAAAGATTGGCGGACCTGGCGCATCATGAACAGATCAGCCTCACAATCCAGGTTGCAAGACTGTGCGTTTGCGCGGTACATCAAAGTCCAGCGGGGCTTGTGGCCTTTGGGGGGAAGCAGTTGAGAGTCCAGTGTGCGCGGCGGCAAGATCAGATCGCCATGGCTGGCGCCGCCAAGTCCGGCGCGCATTTGCGGGTTGTAATACAGAATCGTAGAAGCGATCAGGGGGCCGATGAAGATCAGAATCAGTCCGATCAGATACAGTCGTGAACGCAACAGTTTGCGCGCATCCGGATGGGAGTCGAGGTGAAACATCAGTTCGTTCGCATGCCGCGCAGGAAGTAGATAAGCAACAGCACCAAGACGGCGAAAGCCATGGCGAACCACTGGACCGCATAGCCGGTGTGCTTCTCAGCGCTCATGGGCGGTGCCGGCCATTCGCGCACAAACCCATGCGGTTGGTCTTCGCTCAGTCTTACGGTGGCGGCGATAAGGGAGAGTTCTGACAGCCGTTCTGCCAACCGCTCGTAATCGAGGTCCTGGACCACCTGCGGCCATCCGTATCCTTCCATCAGGAAGTCGGAATCGGTAAACGGATTGACTTCGCTTCGGTACAGCAACCCCTCAATTTGAATTTCCCCGGTATCGGAAATCGAAACATCAGGCAGTTGACGGCGGTCCGAATTGGCGCGCACCCAGCCGCGGTTGATCAGCACCACCTGTTCGTAATTGGCCAATTCAAACGGCGTCAATACGTGATAGCCGACCTGTTTCTTGTGGATCTGGTTGTCGAGTAGAAATTGTCGGTCAAGGTAATGCCCGCGGACGCGGACATGGCGCCCGCTCAACTCTTCGAGGGAGTCGGCCGGGAAGTGTGTAAGATACACCGGCGATAATTGCGCGCGTTCCTCCGCCCATGCATCCGCAGCCTTTCGCTCTTCAGCGCGCTGCAGTTGCCAGAATCCAAGCGACAAGAAAATGGCAATCAGTGCGACGGCGGCGAAACTGATCAGCAGTGTAGGACGAAGCGCTTGCATAACTAAAGGATAAGGCGAGATATGGACATCTTGATTCTGCTTTTTTGGATGGCCATTATGGGCGCGCTGTTCTCAGCGCTGTTTTTTCTGGTGCGCGAC
>RKRZ01000135.1 GCA_007571105.1 Gammaproteobacteria bacterium | reverse complement strand
GCGGAAAAGAAATCGCCCTGCAGAAGGCGATAGGCGCCGGCGGTCAGGCTGCGCAGCGCGCCGGCCGTTCCAATCCGCGGCTTGAGCTTGAGCCCCTCGAAGAACGCCTCGCAGGCCAGCGGGCTGATCTCCAGCCCAATCACACTGTGCCCCTGCTCCGCCAGCCAGCGCATGTCCAGCGACTTGCCGCACAAAGGCGCCAGCACAGACCCGCCTTCCGGCGGTCCGATTTCCGACCAGCAAGCCTGGAGAATCTCGTTGACCGTTTCCTGGTGAAAACCGATTTCGTTCGATTCCCACTTCTTGAGCCAAAAATCCGCTTCCATGTTTGCCTGCTCCATTCCTCCGCCTTTCACGGCCTCGAAAAAACGAACTCCAAAGCCTGCCTACGTGCTTCCCGGTTCCATCAGGCGTTCAAGTTCGCGAATGATCACAAGCGCGGATTGCGCAGTAGCGGACGGAACCTGCTGCTTGCTCTTCAAGCGTTTCCCAAGCCTTTCCAGAGCTTGCCGGGCACTGGCATCATTCGTGCCTTCCTGAAAGGTCTTCAGGAATTCTCGCCAATACATGGTGCTAATACCGCATAGCGGTATGTCATCAAGCTTTTTCTTGTACTGGTCCATGAGGCCGGTTCGGGCAATCCGTCCAAAATTCCCGCCGCCGTCCTGCGCAGGCTTGTCCAGAATCTGGTCCGATTTGCCTGGGTACGGCGCAACGCCCTCCGCAACAGTTATTGCGGTGTCTTGCCGGGTCTTCCGAACTTCTTGCCAAAAATAGTTGCGGTAATCCGCCGCGAACCTCGCAGATTCGACATACGGTTCATATAGCACCGGAGAACCGCTAATGACATTTCCCAAAACCCACGGGACAACAACAACCAAATCCTGTTTAGCGCAGGCCGCGGCAGCAGTCTGAAACCTCAGGCTCGGCTCCGCCTCCTTGGCAAGCAAGTACCACCCCTTTAGTTCAACGCCAAGCAAAATTTCTCCGCTTGCCGCGCTGCGCAAGAGGACATCCGGGAAAGTCTGGGCCTGCCTGACAAAATTGAATAGCGCGTACCGGTCCTCCGGGTCCCAAGTATTGCGCAACAAATTCAAGGTGCGAACAACTTGTTCCTCAATCGTGGCGCCGAGAACTGTATTCAGAGTATGCAGGTCTGTAGCCATTACGCCTGAGATATTTGTTTCCGTTCGGAAATATATCGGAAGGCTGCTAATTGCTTCCCGAACTCGTTGATAGAGTTGGAAATGTTCCCAGTCCCTGCCCGGAAGCTCGCGTTTGGGCTCCATGGTGTTCTTCCCGTTCAGAGAGACCGCAATCTGTCAACTGCGGCTCTGAAGAATTCCGGATTCATTTCAGCGCCAAAATACCTGCGGTCCAGATGGTAGGAAACGACGGCGCCGGGACATAAGCCCCCAAAAGGCTCCCATACCACATCGCCAATTTCTGTAGATGCCTTCACAATCATCTCAATGAACCGCAATGGCTTCTGGCTGCCGTGCAAGCTGCGAAATTTATAGCGCATCCCGCTTCGATTCCCGCGGATGCGCTCAGAACCGCCCACTTGAGGCTCACGCCATACATTTGTAATTCCAACATCGCACGAAAATTTGGCCCGCATTCTCGCCCATTCATCTGCCGCAATTGGCTGGCGTCCATTCATGCTGAAATAGGGTCGCCCCTGAGGGTCGCCGCGTTTATTAGCAAACGAAACCAGTCGTACAAATGAATCCACAGGCGGGTAGTACCAATGATGATCCGGCGTCAGGTATTTTCGTGTCGCCGCGTTCGCCACGCCGCAAGCTTCATTTGCCAGCCTGAAAGGGAGTCCGGTGCGCTTCCACTCACTGCGGAGCCATTCCTGCATGGTGAGCAACGCCCCATTAAACTCAAAGCGGGGCGACTTCACATAGTGCGCGCAAACCTCGGTGACGACTGGAAATTTCCGAAGCGTTTGAGTATTGGCGTTACCTGCAACATGGCCTAAACCCTTGTCCCAGATATTGCAACACCGGTATTCCCAGCCCGATTCCACAAGTAGAGGGTGAATGTTGGCCCAACCCACCTCAGTGCTCCAAAACCAGAGTGTTGTTTCGGCGGTAGAACGGCGGCTCCACGCTCTGATGTGCGGCAAATACCAATCAGCCAGGGAGTTGGCAGTGGGCATGTCGCCCGGAAATCCGTTAACGCCGTACGGACCATCCACAACGATACACGTGGGTGCTGGCCAAACGGCGTAGCACCGCTCCGCCAAATCAAAGTGGATTGTTGATTGCTGCCGAACGTACTTCTGCCCTTCAGTCATTTCGGACGGCGCCGGCGCGCTGCCGGGAATCAATTGAGGCTGTAACAACTTCGCATCCTTGCTCAAGCGGCGATTAGTGGTTGCAATAATACTCCTATTCTCCTCTCGCCTGACCTTAATTCGCTTCTGTCCCGAATCAGAAAATGTGGTTCAAGGCAAGTCTGTGGCGGGCCGTGTCGCGGATACCGGGCGCTTGCGGCGGATCAGGCGGGCTGCGCGAAGTGCCGCGCGAGGGCGGCAAGCCGGCGCTTGAGAGACTGCTCGGACATGGGGGCGGG
>RKRZ01000020.1 GCA_007571105.1 Gammaproteobacteria bacterium | reverse complement strand
GACAGCGAGGTGGAGCTGGAAGGCATCGGCCGTTCAAAAAGTCTCGGTCTGGTCTCTTTTGACGGCGGCGCCAATCAGGAATTGCGCGTCGGAGACCGCATCCGCATTCGTCATCAGAATTATCCCCTCAAACTGCTGCAGCCTGTCCACCACGATCACTTCGAAGTGCTGCGCCGCAAATTATCCTGGAACCTGTAGGCCCCGATGTTGCGCGCCCTGACCATCCGAGGGCTGGCTGTCATTGAGCGCCTGGAATTGGAATTTGAGCCGGGGTTCAGCGTATTCAGCGGCGAAACCGGAGCCGGAAAATCCATTCTGGTCGGCGCCATTGGCTTGGCGCTGGGCAATCGGGGCGCCAAAGACTTAATCCGCCACGATGCCGATCGCGCGGAAATTACTTTGGAATGCGACCCCACCGAACAGCCGGGCATTTGCGACTGGCTCAAACAACACGAACTCGATGAGGAAATTCTGCTGTTGCGGCGGGTTTTGACTCCTTCCGCCTCCCGCGCCTACATCAACGACACGCCCGTTTCTCTCGGCACCCTGCGAGAAGTCGGGCAACAAATCATCGAAATTCACGGCCAGAGCGAACATCAGCGCTTGTTGCAGCGCACGCACCAGCGGGTGTTGCTGGATGGCGCTTGCGGCCATGCCGGGGCACTGAAGTCATTGGCCGAGTGCTATCGCACGTGGAGTGAGACTCGAGAGCGTGCGCAACAGCTGGGACAGGACCGCGAACAGCATCAGCAGGCCTTGTCCTTGCTGCAATTTCAGGTGAACGAGTTGCATGCACTGGGATTGAGTGAAGGCGATTATGAGGGAATGGACGCGCAGCAGCATGGACTGGCTCGCGCCGACGAACTGCGGGCGGTATGTTCGGAACTGCTCGATGCGCTGTACGAGAAAGACGAGGCTTCCGTCTACTCACAACTGGCGCAATCTGCTGAACGTCTGGAATCCATTGCAGAAATTGACCCGCGACTGCGTGAAGTCACGGAACTGCTGCCGCATGCGCTGAACCAGGTTGAGGAGACCGTGCAAGCCTTGCGCGCGGCACTGGACCGGGTCAATCTGGATCCGGAAGCACTGGCCGAAGTTGAACAACGTCTGGGCGCGACCCATGAGTTGGCGCGCAAGCATCAGGTCGCACCTCAGGAACTCTGGCTGCATGCGCAGGAGTTGAGTAGCAAACTCGAACAATGGCAGTCCCCGGAACACGATGCCGACGCTCTGCAAGCGGAAGCGCAACGCCTGGAGCAGGATTATCGCAAGCAGGCCGAAAAAATTTCCAAGACCCGCCAAAAGACCGCAAAGCAGATCTCCAAGCGCACTACGGAAATCCTGCAGCAACTGGGCATGCCGCAGGCAGACTTCCACATCGCCGTCGCTTCACAGGCGGAGCGGGACCCGGGACCGCACGGCATGGACGAGATCGAATTTCTCATCTGCACCAACCCGGATCAGGCGGCCGGACCCATTACCAGCGTCGCATCTGGTGGTGAACTTTCTCGATTGTCGCTCGCGCTGCAGCAATCACTGGCGCACGGCGACGAAACCCCGGTGATGATCTTCGATGAGGTGGACGCCGGCATCGGAGGCGGGCCTGCTGAAATTGTCGGCCAATTGCTCGCACGGCTCGGCGGGCAGGTGCAGGTGCTGTGCGTAACTCATCTTTCGCAAGTCGCCGCACAAGCGCAACATCACTATTGCGTCCATAAACGCAAGGAAGGCCGTACAGATGTGGGGGTGCTGGATGCCGGCGGCCGGGTGGAAGAATTGACCCGAATGTTCTCCGGAATCGAGCAGACCGATACCGCGCGCAAACATGCGGAAGCGCTGCTGGAGAAAATTCACGGCTTGGCAGACGGTAGAATGGAACCATGAAATTCTCAGGCGCCCTGCTTCCTGCGCTCATTCTGAGTGCGGGCATCCTGTCCGGATGCGAATACATGATGCCGGAAGGCTTCACCCTGGCGCAGCACCGGGTGCTGGTGCAGCAAGGCAATGTTTTGGATGAAAAACTGGTGCGCCAGTTGCGCACCGGCATGACGCCGGAGCAGGTGAGGTTCCTGATGGGGTCACCGATGATCCAGGATCCTTTTCATCCCGACCTCTGGAAATATCCTTACTACAAGGAGGCCTCCAGCGCCGATGAAGAATCCGAGCTTGGACTGATCAGCGTTCGCTTCAAGGATAACAAGGTCTCCGAAGTCCGCCGGCTGCTGCGCATTGATCCGGAAACCGAAGGGCTGGACCCCAGCCTGGTGCCGGAAATGGACGAAAGTGATCTTGACGGAAGCCGAGACGAATCCGGAGCCACCGAAGAACCGCTTGCAGAACCTGAAGAAAGTGCTACCGACGTGTCTGCGGAAAATTCCGAAAGGCTACAACTGGACCTCGAAGGCCTGGCCGAACCTGAACAGACGCCAGTCGAATACTAGACTAGCGCGAAATCAAAAATTGAAGTTGGCCTAACTGGCCGATTTGCGGGATTTTTGCGCGACCGCGCGCTGACGCCGCGCTTCCATCGGGGATTGCGCCAATGGCGGGCAAAGTTCCAGGCGGTCCCCCTCACTCAGCCGATAATCACCATCCACC
>RKRZ01000177.1 GCA_007571105.1 Gammaproteobacteria bacterium | reverse complement strand
ATGCGACCGAAGCTGGACTGCCACGCAATATGCGGCGCTGGCGTCGTTGGGAAACCTGTCGCGCACCACCATGGCGGCTGGTAGTGGCATTCTGGTGGACGGGTTAGGCGGCAATTGGCCGGTCTTCTTCGTGATCACGACCGTGATGGTCGCGCCAAGCCTGTTGCTGATTCTGATAAATCGGAAGGCCCTGACACCGTTTCTTGAAGGACAACGGTATAATCAGGGAAGCGGCGGCGCATGACGCTGTAGCGCCTTTATAAACAAGAGTTTGAGATGGATCCGGAAGAAGCCACCCATCATCCCTCGGCCGGTTTTGAGACCCGCCTGAAAAATCTGCGTGACCATGTCATGGAGATGGGCGGGCTTGCTGAACAGCATGTGGAACTCTCGGTCCGAGCTTTTCTCGATGGCGACCTGAAAGTCGCCGAAAAGATTTCTCACGCGGATTTCAAGGTTAATGCGTTGGAAGTGCAGCTGGATGACGAGTGCTGCGAGTTTCTGGCTTTGCGACATCCGGTGGCAATGGATTTGCGCATGGTCGTGGCGGTGATCAAGACCACGACCGATCTGGAGCGAGTCGGCGATGAGGCCGAGAAAATCGCCCGTCTTGCGCTGACCATGGACCATTCACGTGCCCGCAAGCGACATTTGCGCGCCATCAAGCACATCAGCGCGCATGTGCGCAAGATGCTGCACGATGCCTTGGATTCTTATGCGCGGCTCGATATTGAACTTGCGCTGCAGGTGATCAAGCAGGATACCGAAGTCGACCAGGAATATGAGGCGGGCATTCGCCAGATGATCACCTTCATGATGGAGGACCCGCGCGACATTCGTCTGGTTCTGGACGCATTCTGGTGCGCCAAGGCCCTGGAGCGCATTGGCGATCATGCGGCCAACATTTGCGAGAATGTGCTGTATCAGGTGCTGGGCAAGGATTTGCGGCACATTTCCATTGAGCAGGTTGAGAAAGAACTGGAGATGGCCGCACCTCAGGCCCAATCTGCGCCGTAGCCTGAATCTCAGGCTTCAATGTAGCAAGAATTCAAGCAGGGCTTTTTGCGCATGCAGGCGGTTTTCGGCCTCCTGCCAGACCACACTTTGAGGCCCATCAATGACTTCCGCTGTGACTTCCTCACCGCGGTGCGCCGGCAGACAATGCATGAACAAGGCATCGGCATTGGCGTGTTTCATTAATTCCGCATTGACCTGATAAGGCTGGAATGTTTCCATGCGATCGCGGTGTTCGTCTTCCTGACCCATGCTGGCCCAAACATCCGTAATGACCAGATCCGCTTCTGCGGCGGCCCACATCGGATCTTCGCCCCATCGAACCTGCCCGGGCGCGAGGCTCAGCCAATCGTCTTCCGGAGCGTATTCCGGAGGGGTGGCGATCCGCAACTCAAATCCGCATTGCCAGGAGGCATTGATGTAGGAGCGGCACATGTTGTTGCCGTCTCCAATGAAGGCAAATCGGGCCCCTTTGAATTCACTGCGGTGCTCGCGCCAGGTCAGCAGGTCGGCCAGCAGTTGGCAGGGGTGCAGGCGGTCGGTGAGGCCGTTGATGACCGGGACGCTGGAGCCTTCGGCGTAACGTTCCAGAGTCTCGTGCGCGTAAGTGCGCACCATGATGGCGTCGACCATGGAAGACAGCACCTGAACCGAGTCTTCAATCGGCTCGCCGCGCGATTGATGGGTGTTCTCGGGCGAGAGAAAGATGGCGCTGCCGCCCAGTTGCGCCATGCCGGCTTCAAACGAGACCCGGGTGCGAGTCGAGTTTTTCTCGAACAGCATGGCCAAGGTCTTTCCCGACAGAATCGGTGCATTTTTGCCCATCTTGTGACGGGCTTTCAGTGTCATGGCGCGAGTCAGGAGTTGATCCAGTTCCTCAGATGTCAGGTCGATCAGGCTTAGAAAATGCCGAACACTCATGAGGCAACCTCCTGGATAAGCGGTGTCAGCTGTTCCACCAGAGTGGTGATCTGATGGTCGTCAATTATCAATGCCGGCAACAGGCGAACCACGCGATCGTTGCTGGTCACATTGATCAACAGGCGGTTCTCCAACGCGCGTGTCGACAATTCGGGTGCCGGATTCTCCAATTCGATGCCAACCATGAGTCCCGCACCTCGAATTTCAAAAACACCCGGCAGATGCTCCAGAGCGGCTTTCAATTGTTCCAATAGCATTTCCCCTGCTTGTGCTGCGCGGGCGGTCAATTGTTCCCGCTCCAATACATCCAGCACGGTCAGCGCAACGCGGCAGGCCAAGGGGCTTCCGCCGAAAGTCGTGCCGTGCCGGCCGGGCTCCATCAAGTCAGCAGCGGCCGGGCCAATCAGGCAGGCCCCGATGGGATAGCCATTGCCTAAAGATTTGGCGAGGGTTACGACGTCCGGCACAATGCCGGCGCGGTGGTAGGCAAACATCGAACCGGTGCGCCCAAGCCCGGTTTGTACCTCATCCAGAATCAGCAAGGCGCCATATTTGCTACACAATTCCCGCAAGCCCGGGAGATAATCCGCATCCGGGATGCGCACCCCGCCTTCGCCCTGGACGGGTTCCACCAAGACCGCCACAACGTGGGGGTTGGATTGCAGCTCGGCAT
>RKRZ01000175.1 GCA_007571105.1 Gammaproteobacteria bacterium | reverse complement strand
AGCAACAAATTCTTCCTTGTATATCTTCAAATAACGGGCAAACGCCAAGCTGCGAAGCAACTGTTCCGGCGTATTGCAGCCATCACGAATCTCAAGAATTCCTTCCATTGGGGTGTGTCCTCTTGCTAACCCGCTGCGTGAGCGCGGAAGAGCAATTTTACCGCATCTATGCTTGCGGCGACACTCTGAACCACGTAGGCTATTTCTCTGATGAGAATGATTGATACAGAGTGATAGCACCACCTCGATAAATACCCGCTACAAAAGGAGCTGGAGTTCGAACAACAAAGTTGGCGATTCGCTGTCTTCCCGCAAGAAGTGAATCAGCAATGTCTGGTCCTGTCGCATTCTTCATCCGCACCGCAATAATTCGTGCTAAATATCCTGAATTGAAGCAAGTTCGGCAAACCGATAGCGAATATTCTTATCTTTCGTAATCGCTACCCAATTTTTTTGTCCAACAAGTTTGATCCAATCCTCATCTGGGGAATCCGGTAGAAGATGATCGTCATGCAATTCAATCTTTATACCTTCTGAACGAAGACGGTCGGCAATAACATGCCTCCCGAGATTGCGGTCCAAAAAAAGTGTTGGTTCTTCAGGCGGCTGCTTGGAGCTCACAGCGGATAGCTTCTTCGATTTCCGCATCATCTCGCTCATAGTCTTGCGCTAAATCGTTGACGAACTCCCCTGCTTTGTAACGCTCAGCGATAATCTGTGTGGAAAGCCCCGTGCCAGTAATGACGGGTCTGCCTGCAGAAATCCGGGGATCGATGGAAACCAAAGAAGGCGCTCCATCCGTGCTGGATTGAGTAAATGGATAGAGTTTGATGGGAATCCCGTTAGCGTCACGTTCAATGCGCTGCAGAGCTGCATCGATGACTTCTCGCATGGCCATTTGGCCTTCCTGGCTGATATTGATCAATTGACCATAGCGCTCGATAAACAAATCCAAACCATCCGTTTCCAGCTCGTGGCTGATCAGTGGATACCGCTTAGCGTGCGGGTCTTGAGCTTTCCGTCCCAAGTATTGAAGTGCCTTCCGAATGCTTGCCATCTTCACTTTATGTTCACGCCGAATCGCAGCCAAGATATGTAGTTCTACAAGGTTGAAAAATGACAGAAGGGTCGGAGATTTTTTGGGTTCGGGAATTCTGATTAATGGAGCAGAACCATCGCGCCCCACTGACCAATAGCGAATGGTCGCATTCGGGACAATCAGATAGTGAGCAGCCTCCAAGAGCGTGTAGGCAGGGCACTCACGCGGATCATTCATCTGCGATTGGCGATTGCTCATGAAAATTCTCCTCAAGTCCTAACGGCTGCCCAATAACACCAATGACTGATTGGACTATTGAGGCCTTTCGGGAGAATTTTATCGCATCTTTACTATCCAACTCCCGAAACGCGACATGCTTTACTATTTCGTATAAACTATGCTTTGCACAAAGACAAGGGTTACGGAGAATCCAATCAATACAATGGCTAACTACGCTCTGTTAGAGGGAGAAAACCCATGCTTATTGTCAATTACAAACCTCGAGGAAATCGTCAGCCTGACAGTCATAAAGGAAAGATAGTGATCCCTGACAACCTATTCGACCCGTTGCCAGAAGATGAGTTAGCAGCATGGGAAGGTCGCTAATCAATAACCGATTGTGAAATTGGCTTTAGTTGCTATCAGACTTTTTGAGAAAAACTTTTTCAGGCGTGTTCCGGCTCGTGATCGTGCGGCGGGTGTACCGGCTCCCCTTCCGTGAAAGTCATGCCCAACATGCGCCCGATCAAATAAACCAGCAACCCCATGAAGAATCCGCCCAGACCATCGTAGTAACCGCCAAGGCCCGGCACCCAAGCCCATACCAGCACAAAAGCAATCCCCGAGATCGCCATCGCAATCACCAGTGCTTGATTGGGCCTTCCACCCAGTGAATAAACCAACAGCAAGGGCGTAAACACCGAGCCCATCACCGACCACGCCATGATCACCAATGAAAACACGCTCTTGCTTCCCGACAGCGCAATACCCAAAGCGATCAGGGTGATAATGACGGTCCCGCTTCGCACAACGATTAATGGCAGGCGATCACTGGGAACCAGATCATCAGTCAAATTAGCGGCACTGCTAAGAATCAAGGAGTCCGCCGTCGAAATGGTCGCCGAGAAAATTCCTGCCAGCACCACCCCGACCAATACCGATGGCAACAGATCTATGGCAATGGTCGGCAACGCAAGTTCCGCATCAAAAACAATATCCGGCGGCAACAACACGCGCGACAACAAGCCTGCAGTCATGGCAAGGGCATTGAAAATGACCGTCCAGCCATAGTAGTAGACGCGCGCTTGGTTGGTGTTTTCCTCATGGTCCAGAGCCATAAAACGCACCATGATGTGCGGTTGCCCAGCGGTACAAAACCCTCCAACAAACCAGCCTCCGGCAAACAGCAACGGCCCCCAGACACCAAACGGCAAATCCGCTTGGAACCAATCCATGTGCGTAGGCGACACAGCCTCCAGACGCGCCCAAGCCGCCGCCACTCCTCCGAGCTCTTCAAAGGCCACATAGACCAGAACGGCCATCGCCAGCACCATCACGATCGACTGCAAGGCATCGGTCCAGATTGA
>RKRZ01000173.1 GCA_007571105.1 Gammaproteobacteria bacterium | reverse complement strand
AGCAGACCTATCCTTCTTATTATTGTGTAAATGTCGGCCACCAGCATGGAATTTGGATAGCATTTAATTCTGATTCCCGGCCCATCGGGTTTGTACAAGTAGGCTCTGGTCCCACCTTCGTTTTCGCTAAATTGCCATTCTGCTTTCTGCTTCCAACATTCTGTATCTGCAGCTTGCCCTGTAGCAGTTGACATGGCAAGTGCGAACAGGGTTGGGATTAGGGTGAGACGCATTGCAATCTCCAATGATAGCACCCCGTGAGGAAATAGTTTCAGGCTTTATTCAGGCTCGAGCCGACCTTAGTTTGCAATAGAAATAGATCACAATTGCGCAGCAGTATTTTCTGCTTACCACGGGCGCAATTATTCTTGCGAGTTGCTGGCTACGGCCTACCTTCTGATTTTTTGTTGCGCGTATCTTACATTACCTGCTGTGCTAAAATTCGCCCGGCAATTGAAGGTGTCGCAGGATGCGTCTACGGCACCGGGGATGCGCCGCCATTGAGGCCATGCCGATTCATCGGGTTCTCGCTGTCCAGGGCGCCATAACCCTGCTGTTCGCGGCAGGGATTTTTTATGACCGCTCGGGTGGATTTTCGGCAATGTTGGGTGGATTGCTTTGCGTTTTGCCCAACGCGGTTGCCGTTGCAGTCCTGTTTCGCGCGCGCCGCGCGCGGAATCTTCGCGAAGAGCAGCGACGATTGCATGTCGCCTGGGCCGTTCGTTGGCTTCTGGCGCTGGCAGGATTTGGCCTGATCGTGGTGTTTTATCCAGACGTGCGTCCCCTGCCTTTGTTTGCGGCCTATGCCGCAACACTGGCGGCACCTTTGACAGTCAGTTGGATGAACACGCGCAACGCTGCAACGAGACATTGGCGCCAAACCGGGTGAGGCATGGCTGCAACGTATGAGACAGGCGGGGAATACATCAAGCATCACTTGGTGAACCTGACCTATGGCCAATACCCGGACGGCAGTTGGGGCTTCGCGCAATCTGCCGCGGAAGCCAAACAAATGGGCTTCTGGGCAATTCATGTGGACTCCATGGCCTGGGCGATCGGCCTGGGCGCTTTATTTGTAGGGTTGTTTGCGCGGGCGGCGAAACGTGCGCATGCCGGAGTTCCTGGCGGCTTTCAGAATTTTGTCGAACAAATCATCGAATTCATCGACAACACGGTCCGCGATTCCTTCACCCACAAAAACCGCATCATCGCCCCACTCGCACTGTGCTCGTTCATCTGGATTTTTCTGATGAACCTGATGGATCTGGTGCCAGTGGACTGGGTGCCTTATCTGTTCAGCCTCATCGGCGTGCACTACATGAAGATCGTGGCGACCACCGATCCGAATGTGACCATGGGCATGTCGCTGTCGGTGTTTGCGATGATGCTGTACTATAGCCTGAAATGCAAAGGCGTAGGCGGTTTCCTGGGCGAATTGACGCTGCATCCCTTCACCGCCAAGAATATCGTAGTCAAAGTCTTGCTGATTCCGATCAATTTCTTTCTTGAAGCGGTGGCGCTATTGGCCAAGCCAATCTCGCATGGACTGCGTCTGTTTGGCAATCTGTATGCTGGAGAGATGATCTTCATTCTGATTGCCCTGCTGCCTTTGTGGGCGCAGTGGACTTTATCGGTGCCATGGGCGATCTTCCACGTGTTGGTGATCACCCTGCAGGCATTTATTTTCATGGTGTTGACGGTGGTCTACCTCAACATGGCGCACGATACGGCGCACTAACGGATTTTCACTTTCACTTCACTCTGGAGAAAAATTCATGGAACCTATTGTTCAAGGTCTGGTTTACGTAGCCGGGGGTCTGATGATGGGCCTGGGCGCCTTAGGCGCCGCCATCGGCATTGGCAACTTGGGCGGCAAATACATGGAAGGCATTGCCCGGCAGCCGGAACTCATTCCGATGCTGCGAACCCAGATGTTCATTGTGCTGGGTCTGGTCGACGCGGTGCCGATGATCGCTGTGGGTAT
This sequence comes from Gammaproteobacteria bacterium, assembly GCA_007571105.1. Classification (GTDB taxonomy): domain Bacteria; phylum Pseudomonadota; class Gammaproteobacteria; order Poriferisulfidales; family Poriferisulfidaceae; genus Poriferisulfidus. The sequence goes on along the minus strand of RKRZ01000173.1, from coordinate 644 downwards.
CGCCTTCTACCTGATTTTCGCCGTCGCCGGCTGATTTCCATCGCGGAGTTCTCATGAACATCAACCTCACGATTATCGGCCAGGCGATCTCGTTTGCGATTTTCGTCTGGTTTTGCATGCGCTTCGTGTGGCCGCCGGTGATCAATGCGCTGGAGGCGCGCAAGAAACGCATTGCAGATGGTCTGGCGGATGCGGAAGCGGCGGCGGCAGATCGCGAGAAAGCAACGCAGGAAGCCTCGCAAACAATGACTGAAGCGCGTGAAGAGGCGGCGCGAGTTCTGGCGCAGGCTGAACGGCGCGCTGGCGAGATTGTTGAGGAAGCGAAGGTGGAGGCTGAGGCGACAGCCGAGCGCACTGCAGCTCGGGCGCAAGCCGAAATCGAGCAGCAAGAGCAACAGGCGCGTGAGCGGCTGCGCGGTGAAGTGGCCGCATTGGCGGTTGCCGGTGCGGAGGCTGTGCTGCGTCGTGAAGTGGACGCACAGGCCCACGCGAAGGCCCTGGATGAGGTTGCGGGACGGCTGTGAGCGCAATTACTCTAGCCCGCCCTTACGCCCGCGCGGTATTCGCGCATGCTCAGGAGCATGATGCATTGGGCGGATTCTCAGACATGCTGGGATTGGCTTCAGCACTGGTCTCGGATGCCC
>RKRZ01000054.1 GCA_007571105.1 Gammaproteobacteria bacterium | reverse complement strand
ATAAGATGCAATGTATAAGTACGAATGTCGTGTTGGACAGGTTTGCCTTGAGCACCATCCCAACCTTTCTTCAATTCAGCAAGTGCTTGCAACTTGGCATCCAATGAGTTTTGGATAATCCAGTTACTTGCGCTTACTGTTATTTGGACCTCTTCTAATGAATCATCCCCCTGAAGAGAGCCGGGGAAACAAATAGAGTATTCACAATTCGCTAACGAATCTGAGAAATATGCGTTTGACATTAGCCTTGTCGCTCTTTTCGTAACTCATCCGGTGATGCAGTGTTTACACTTGTCTGAAAAGTAGCATTGTAGATAGGGTTACCATCATTATCCCACTTGTCAGGAAAACGAACGACTTCCACAACAGTTGTGCGTACTGACAGGACTGTGCCATCTTCAAGGCTAATGCGGGGAAAAGGTTCTTGGGCCTCAGTAACTGGGACGACAACGGCCTCAACCTTCTTTTCGCCTCCATCTGGATCAGGCACCATGCGTTTTATCACCATAGACATCAGATTTCCCTCTACATGCTATGAGCGGGACGATTTATAGCCAATGTATGCGTTGTTGGGCATCATACACTCAGTTTGAAGTCGACAACTCTGTTCAGACCGGAATGGATTTTGCAATGCTCTGGGCCAGACGTTCAATGGTGGTCTGATCTTCGCCTTCCACCATGACACGAAGGACCGGCTCCGTCCCGGAAGGCCGCAACAGAACCCGACCGCTTGAGCCCAAAGCCTCTTCTGCTTCCCTCACCGCGGTCTGCGTCTGCTGGTGGATGCCTCGGCCATTTTGGCACTGGACATTGATCATGACCTGCGGATATTTGTTGATCTCGGCGCGAATTTCCGACAACGAAGCACCCAGAATCTGCAAAGCCTCCAGCACTTGCAGCGCAGTGATCAAGGCGCATCCACTCCATGAGCAATCCCGGCAAATCAGATGTCCGGAAGTCTCTCCTCCAATCGTCCAGTCACGTTCACGCAGTTGTTCTTGCACGTAGCGATCGCCCACCGCCGCGCGTGCGAACGGGATGCCAAGTTGTTCCAGCGCTTGTTCCAGACCCAAGTTGCTCATGAGCGTGCCGACCACGCCACCGTGCAGCTTACCTTGCGCCAGTCGGGCGCGTGCGATGACATAGAGCAGATCGTCGCCATCTGCGATGGCGCCTTTTTCGTCCACCATCAGCAGACGGTCCGCGTCCCCATCCAGAATCAATGCGAGATCGGCCTGGTGCGCGCGCGCCTGTGACTGCGCATATTCCGGAGAAGTCGCGCCACAACCGTCGTTGATATTGATGCCGTCAGGATCGGAGCCGACGGTTACGACTTCGGCGCCGAGTTCACGGAACAGTTGAGGAGCCAGGAGATAGCCGGCGCCATGGGCGCTGTCCACCAGAAGTTTTATGCCGCCAATGCGAAATTCCGGATTTACCGTGCTCTTGCAGAACTTCAGGTAGCGTTCTCCGGCGTCCACGATGCGATTGGCTTTTCCGGGGAGAGATTCCGGGCGCAGCGTCAGCGTTTGTTCCAGTTGCTCCTCGATCTGTTCTTCGATGGCATCCGGCAACTTGAAGCCGTCGGCACCGAAGATTTTGATGCCGTTGTCGTGGTGGGGATTGTGCGAGGCGGAGACAACGATGCCGGCGCATCCCTCCAGTTCGCGTGTCAGATAGGAAATTGCCGGCGTGGGTTGCGGGCCGAGCAGGAGCACATGGACTCCGGCAGCGGACAGTCCCGCTTCCAGCGCCGACTCGAACATATAGCCTGATTGGCGAGTATCTTTGCCGACCAGGATTTTCGGCTGGTCAACATCGCGGGCGAGGATGCGACCGATTGCCCAGCCCAAGTGCAGCACAAAGTCCGGGCTCATTGGCGGTACGCCGACGCGGCCGCGAATGCCATCGGTGCCGAAATATTTACGGGCCATCACCGGCTCCCGACGTGCGAATTCAGTGCTGTTCCGCCGCCTTGCCGATCGGGGTGCTGCTGTCTCGGGTTTTCTGCTTGCTGGGGGGTGGGCTGTCGCCGTCCATGCCGGATGCGTCGTCCTCCCAGTTCTCCGGGGGACGTACTGGATTCCCCTCCATGATGTCGTCAATTTGCTCGCTGTCGATCGTTTCGTATTTGATCAGCGCATCCGCCATGGTGTGCAATTTGTCGAGGTTGTTGGTCAGGATCGTCCGGGCCCGCTCGTAGTTGAATTCGATAATCTCTCGAATTTCCTTATCAATGGAGTGTGCGGTGTGGTCCGACATGGTTTTGTGTCGGGTCACGGAATGCCCCAAAAACACCTCGCCATCCTCTTCGCTATAAGCCAGCGGCCCCAACTTGTCCGACAGGCCCCACTTGGTGACCATGCTGCGCGCCAACTCTGTTGCGCGCTCGATGTCGTTTTGTGCGCCGGTTGTCACGCGCTCCGTACCAAAGACGATTTCTTCAGCGAGGCGCCCGCCGTACAGAGTGCAGATTTGGCTGTTGAGCCGTTCGCGCGTATTGCTGTAGCGATCATCCTCCGGCAGGAACATGGTAACGCCCAGGGCGCGTCCGCGCGGGATGATGGTGACCTTGTGCACTGGATCGTGGTCGGGCACGATGCGGCCGATGATGGCGTGTCCGGATTCGTGATAAGCGGTGAGTTTCTTTTCGTCCTCGCTCATGACCATGGAGCGCCGCTCGGAGCCCATCATGATCTTGTCCTTGGCGATTTCAAAGTCCTCCATCTCCACTTTTTTCTTGTTTCCGCGTGCCGCGTACAGGGCCGCTTCATTGACCAGATTGGCCAGGTCGGCGCCCGAAAATCCCGGCGTACCGCGCGCAATTACGTGCGCCTTGACATTCTGGTGCGTGGGGACCGGCTTCATGTGCACCTTCAGAATCTTCTCGCGCCCGCGAATATCCGGCAGCGGCACCACAACTTGGCGGTCGAAGCGCCCGGGCCGCAGAAGAGCAGGATCCAGCACGTCCGGTCGGTTCGTGGCCGCAATGACGATGGTTCCTTCATTGCCCTCGAAGCCATCCATTTCCACCAGCAACTGATTCAGGGTTTGCTCGCGCTCATCGTGGCCGCCGCCCAGGCCGGCCCCCCGATGGCGTCCCACCGCATCAATCTCGTCAATGAAAATAATGCTTGGCCCGTGTTTTTTGGCCTGATTGAACATATCGCGCACGCGCGAAGCGCCGACCCCGACGAACATTTCGACGAAATCAGAGCCGGAGATACTGAAGAAGGGAACTTTGGCTTCACCAGCGATGGCCCGCGCCAGCAAGGTTTTGCCGGTGCCGGGAGAGCCGACCATGAGCACGCCGCGTGGAATCTTGCCACCCAATTTCTGGAATTTTTCAGGGTCCCGCAAGAACTCGACCAGTTCTTGAACCTCTTCCTTCGCCTCATCAATGCCGGCGACATCCGCAAAAGTGACTTTGTTTTGATCTTCGGAAGTCAGGCGCGCCCGACTCTTGCCAAAAGACAATGCGCCGCGGCCTTGACCGCCGCCTTGCATTTGCCGCATGAAGAATATCCAGACGGCGACTAGCAGCAGCAAGGGGAACCAGCTGATCAGAATCTCCATCAGCAACGAGCGCTGCTTGCGCGGCTCGCCGGAGACGATTACGTTGTTGGCCAGCAGGTCGTCAACCAGTTTGGGGTCCGGCAGGGCGGTGGTGCTGAAATTGCGCCCGTCCAGAAAACTGCCGGTGATGATGCGCTGGTCCGGGTCGATATTGGCTTCGCGAATCTGACCGGACTTGACGTTGCTAATGAAGTCTGAATAACTCAACTGAGTCGGCGGCTGGGCCACCGGAGCGAAGTTATTGAACACCGACATCATGACCGCGGCGATGGCGATCCACAAAATCAGGTTCTTAAACATGTTGTTCATGGCTTTTGCGCCTTAGGTTGCGCGCACAGGGGATAAGGATACCAGATGTGCACGCCAGGGTGAAAAGCAGCCCCTGCGAGCTCTACCTTCAAATATGGGGGAGTCCGGCGCCCTTTGCAAGAGGCTGTGCACCCTATAATCTTCCAGATTTTGGACTTTCCCCATGCCGTATTCTCTATTTATTGCGGATTTGCATCTGGATGTGCGCCGTCCGGCCTTAATTGAGGCTTTTGAAGCATTTTTGCGCACGGAAGCGCGGGGGGCTGAGGTTTTGTACATTCTGGGCGATCTCTTTGAAGTGTGGATTGGCGATGACAATCGCGCGGAAGGCTTGCACGGGGCATTAGCGGCTCTGCAGGCATTGACGCAAAAAGGCACTCCCGTGCGTTTTCTGCATGGCAACCGGGATTTCTTGGTGGGTTCGACTTTTGCGCGGCGCACGGGTGTGGAATTGATGCCGCAACGCCAGGTCATTGATCTCTACGGCACCCCGACTTTAGTGGAGCATGGCGATTTGCTGTGCACCGATGATGTGGCGTATCAGCGTTATCGCCGTCGCATCCGCCATCCGCTGAGTCTTCTTGCCCTCCGGATTTTGCCGCGATTCATCCGCGAGCGCATGGCTCGGGATTTGCGCGAGTTGAGTGCACAAGAGATGGCTGGAAAGTCCACGGAAATCATGGACGTCAATGCCGAGACGGTCCGCCAGGTCATGCGTGAGGCGGAGGTGCGTCAATTAATCCACGGGCATACGCATCGGCCGAATGTGCATCGTTTCGAGTTGGATGGGGCGCCGGCCGTGCGTGTGGTGCTGGGGGATTGGTACGAGCAGGAAAGCTGGCTGGTTGCGGATTCGGAAGGCTTGCACGTGGTCTCGCAGCGAACGTGATGGCCGCACTGCCGGCGCGCTGAATTATCGTTCTTTGATTCCGATGGCCAGGTCCATGACGTTGGTGCCGGTCGGCCCTGTGGTCACGAGCGAATCAATTGCCGCCAGATAACTGCCTGAGTCGGCGCGCGCCAGGTAATCCTGTGCATTCATGCCCGAAGCCCTTCCTTGGCTTAGGGTTCTTCCGTCCACCAGACCTCCGGCATCTTCAGTAGGGCCGTCCGTGCCGTCGGTGCCGCAAGCCAGCAGCGCGACTTTATGATTGCCGTCCATCAGAACCGCGGCTGCCAGGGCCAAGTGCTGATTGCGCCCGCCTCGTCCGGGATCCGCCGGCAACTGCACGGTGGTCTCCCCGCCCCAGATATACACGCCGACTTCAACATCATTGAGCCGCCGCGCTAACCCTTGTCCGATTTCTCCGGCGTCGCCTTCCAGAAATCGCGGACGGACAGACACCGGAATGCCCATTTCATACGCGTAATCCGCCGCCGCAAGCTTGGCGTCTTGCAGGGCTGCGATGATGTGCGATTGCAGATTCTCAAAGGCCTCTGCTCCGGGCGCCTCGATGCGTTGCGCCCGTTGCAAAATCGCCTGGACGGGTTTGCTGAGGGAATCCGGGACGCTTGCGTCCGGCTCCGGAGTCAGGGGGCCTGAGCCGATCACCGCCGGATTGTTTCCGGGCACGTCCGAGATCATCAGCACGCAGGTGTCCCGTCCCTCCAGATAGTGGGCCAATCGTCCCCCTTTAATGCGCGAGATTGAACGGCGCACCGCGTTCATTTCGGTGATGTTCAGCCCTTCGCTCAGCAAGCAGTCGGTCAATTGGCGCAGATCGTCCAGCTCCAGCCCCGGCGCCAGGGATTCGACCAGACTGGAGGCTCCACCGGAGAGCAGGACCAGAAACTGTGCGTCCTTGGGCGTCTCCGCCAGATAGTCAAGCAGCCGCTGTCCGGCATGCAGGCTGGCCTCGCCGGGGATCGGGTGGTCTGACTCCAGAAATTCAATGTTCGCAGCCTGTTCGACCGCTTCCTCATGATGGCCGTGTTTGGTGATCACCAGGCCGCTTGTGAACTCGCGTTGCTCCAGGGCTCCTTTTGCCATCGCCGGCGCTGCTTTGCCGATGGCGATGAGGTGGTCGCAGGAGATATCGGAGTGCGCCCGCAGCCAGCGGCTGACGGCTTCGCTGCCTCCGACTTCGGCGATGGCCGCATCGAAGATACTGCGCAGAATCTGGGCGCGGCTCACGGCAGGATCAGCACCAAGGTCCCTACGCGGACCTGATCAAACAGCTCAACCACGTCTTCCGCGCGCATCCGGATGCATCCAACCGAGGCCGCCTGTCCCAGCAATCCTTCCTCATGGGTGCCGTGAATGTAGATGTAGCGCTGCATAGAGTCGACGTTCCCTCCCTGGTTGATTCCGGGTTCCAGCCCATCCAGCCACAAGATTCGGGTGGTGATGTGATCTTCCCCGGTTTGCTGCGGCCGCATTTCTACAGTCGCGAAACCCTCTTGCGCCACCCGTCCCTTGAAGATCGTATGCAATGCAACGCCTTCGCCGATCCGCTCAGCGATGCGGTGTGCGCCAATCGGGGTTTTGAAGCTGTCGAGTTGTCCGCCGGTGCCGTAACGCGAGGTCGAGACTGTGTAGTTGCAGACAATTTTATCACCTGCAATCAGCCGCAACGCCTGATCGCGCACGCTGATGACGCAGATGGGGTTGCTGGGACATTGCGGGAAGCGTGAGCGGGCTTCGAGGGCGTGCGCCAGATCTTCCTCCTCCGGACTGTCTGTCTGAGGTGGGGCCATGGATTCAGGCAGAGGATTCAGCCATCTCTTGATGATTTCCGCGCTGCTGCTCCAGTTCATCGAGGTAGCCGTCCGGCACGCCGGTGACATATTCCCCGGTGAATACAGAACTGTCGAAATCGCGCAATTCCGGGTTGCCTTCCTGGACGGCCGCGATCAGGTCGGCGTGATCCTGATAGATCAGCCGGTCGGCACCGATGGCTTCGCAGACTTTCTGTGTGTTGCGGTTGTGGGCGATCAGTTCACTGGCGGTCGGCATGTCGATGCCGTAAATGTTCGGATGGCGGATCGGCGGCGAGGCGGAAGAGAAGTACACCTTATTGGCGCCGGCATCGCGGGCCATCTGCACGATTTCGCGGGAGGTGGTCCCCCGCACGATGGAGTCGTCCACCAGCAACACGTTGGCGCCTTCGTATTCGTTTCGGATCGGATTGAGTTTGCGGCGCACGGATTGCCGGCGCAGTTTGGATTCGGGCATGATGAAGGTGCGGCCGATGTAGCGATTCTTGATGAATCCCTCTCGGTAGGGACGGTTCAGTCGATAGGCCATCTCCAGCGCGGCGGTGCGGCTGGTATCCGGGATGGGAATGACGACATCAATGTCGTGATCCGGCCATTCGCGCAGAATGCGATTGGCCAACCGCTTGCCCATGCGCATCCGGGAGCGCTGGACGGAGATGCCGTTCATGACCGAGTCGGGGCGGGCGAAGTAGACGTACTCAAAGATGCAGGGCGCATATATTGTTGGTGCGCTGCAGATCTCGCTGCGCACCGTGCCGTCGAGTCCCAGCAGCATCGCCTCCCCGGGCTGCAGGTCGCGCTCCAGGGTGAAGCCCAGCATGTCGAGGGCCACGCTTTCGGAGGCGACCATATGCTCCACCCCTTCCGGAGTTTCTCGTTTGCCGTAGACCAACGGGCGGATGCCGTAGGGGTCGCGGAACGCCAGAATGCCCCAGTCGGCGATCAGGCAAACCGCGGCGTAGGCCCCGACACACCGCCGGTTGACTTGTGTGACGGCATGAAACAGGTTATGCGGATCGTCCGTCAGGCGGTCCGGCTGCGCCAGCAGTTCATGCGCCAGCACATTGAGCAGAATTTCGGAATCGGATTCCGTGTTGATATGCCGAAGGTCTTCGCGAAACAACTCCTTGCGCAATTCCCGGGTATTGATCAGGTTGCCGTTGTGGCCCAGTGCGATGCCGTAGGGGGAGTTGACGTAAAGCGGTTGCGCTTCCTCGGATTTCTCCGTGCCGGCAGTGGGATAGCGCAAATGGCCGATGCCGATATTGCCCGTCATGCGGGCGACCCGTTTGCCGCGGAAGACGTCGCGGATCAGACCGTTGCCGCGCAGGTGATGAAAGCGGTCGTGCTCGTCGTACGTGGTCATGCCGGCCGCGTCTTGCCCCCGATGCTGCAGCACGGTGAGTCCTTCGTAGAGGTCCTCCACGACGGGTGCGTGTCCGGCGATTCCGATTAGTCCGCACATGAGAAGTTCGTCAAGCGGTGGTGGGAGCAGGGTAGTGGAAGTAGCCTTGCCACTTATCCGGCAAGAGAGCAATGACCTGTTGTGCGGCATCGACGAAGTACGGAAGCAGGACGGATTCGCCCCAGAAATCCGCCTGCGTGATGGCGGTGGTGCCGAGAATCAGAGTCAGCACCAGCACCAGCACGCCGCCGCGCAACAAGCCGAACAAAAACCCGAAGGTGCGATTGACTCGACGCAAGACGTCGCTTTTGAACAGGGGAGTCATCAGTCGGTGGAATTGCGAAGCCAGCAGGAACGTGATCAGAAACAACACAAACCCTGCAAACAGGACATGAAAACCGTCCAGTCCGTAACTGCGCCCGCCGATCGTCAGCGTATCCCAGGACGCCGGAATGAATTGCGCAGCCGGTTCTGCATACTGAAAGGCGGCCCACAGTGACAAGGCCCAGCAGACCAGCGTCACCAACTCTTCTGCGAATCCGCGCACCCAACTCATGGCTCCGGAAATCAGAACGATGGCCGTGACCAGCACGTCCAGGATAGCGGCGCCGAGAATGCTCACTGCTGTCTGACGACCCAGCCATCATGCGCGGCGGCCAATGCGGGTTTTTTCTTGATGCTCTGGAGGACGAGTTCCGCTTCGGACTGCGAAAAGTAGGGGCCGACCCAGACCAGTTGATGTGTCTTGTTGTCCCGACGTTGGGTCATCAGTTCGGAAGGGTAGCCGGCCTCTTTGACTTGGGTCTGCAATTTTTTCGCATTGTCCAGATCGGCAAAAAGGCCGACTTGCACGAACCACTTTTCGCGTTTCTCTTCGCTGTCGGAGACGACGTCGCTCCATTCGGGCGCGACGACATCCGGCATCACCTCTTCGATCTCCGGCAGTGATTTATGGCTGAAGGTCAGCTGTTCGATTTGGGTGGCCGGCAGGGGC
>RKRZ01000141.1 GCA_007571105.1 Gammaproteobacteria bacterium | reverse complement strand
CAGCCTGCGCGGGCTGAGCCAGGTTCAGGGGGAGTGGGACTTGGTGCGCCTGGCGTTGAACATCAAGCGGATGCAAGGGCTTCAGGCGGCCTGACGATGGGGAATGATGAGCCGATGAGGAGAATCCAGCCCCGCCATGGAGCCGGACGGAGGACGACCGAGGCGCGCATGGCGCCGGTCTCCGGTCATTACCATAAATTTGATGCCCAGCCATCATGTTCTTCCCGGAAAGAACCGTTCTATGGCGCAGGCTCCTAGTTGGGAGCGACCGTGACAGATCGAAAACTAACGCAACTTGAGCGAATCTATCCTCATTTGCGACTGCTAGCTAGAGTTGGCTTACTTATTTCCGCCGGAGTTCTGATTGCCTGGATGATATGGGGCACTAGGTATCCTAGTATGCAAGCTTCAGAATTTCGATTCTCCGCAGTGCAGTTACAGAAGTTCGATAGCATTATTTTTGCTACGGCGCAAGTTGTTCCGAAACAATCAATCGTTCTTTCGACCGCGATAGAGGGGCGAGCAATTCGGGTTTTTGTCGAGGCTGGGCAAGTATTGTCTGAGAATCAAATTGTTGCGACGCTTGAAAATCCTCAGTATGCCATGCAGGTCTTGGAGCAGGAGACGAGACTTCTGCAGCAAACCGACAACGTCCTTCAAGCAAAACTTGCGTTGCAGGCCCTTGATCAGGAACAGCTTCGGGAAATTAAGGACTTGGAATTGCGACTTTCAAACGTTAGCGATGATCTGGCTCGTAATGAAGAGTTGTTTCATGCGGGCGTGGTGTCGGAATCTCAATACAGAAAGTGGGAGCGAGAAAAGTTGAATTTGGAGCAGACGCTGGAAGCACGATCTGGTAATTACGCAGAGCAAAGAAGGCTGCTGGCTCGGCAAATTGGGGATCTTGAGGATTCGGTCAGTGAAATACGCGATCAGATTGAGCTCGCTGGTGCGGCACTGGAGTCGTTAACTATTCGATCATCCATAGACGGCGTATTGACCTCATTTAGTGTTGAAGTAGGAGAGGTAATCTCATCGGGGAAAGAACTCGGGTCGGTGGACAACTTGGAGGACGTGTTCTTGAAGAGCCTTGTTGACGAGTATTTCCTGCCAGCATTAGTTGAAGGCTCAAGCGTATCGATCATTGAGGGGGAGAACTTATACCAGGGCGTGCTTACAGATATTGGGAAGAACATTGTGGAAGGCGCAGTCGAGGCCCGAATTGAATTCGTGGGTTTAGTTCCTGATGGCCTTGCGAAAGGGCAGTCCTTTTCTGTTCGCATTAACACAGGCAGTTCGAGGGAGGCACTTGGGTTGCCCAAAGACGATTTTTACTCCACTAATCAGGATCAACAGGTCTATGTCGTCAATGTGGAGGACAGGGTAGCGCTTCTTACCAATGTCTCACTTAGAGATGCGGGAGGTGAACAATTGGAGGTATTGTCAGGGCTACAGGAAGGTGACTTGGTTATTGTTTCCTCTTATGCCGAAATTCAACCCAGTACAAAGATAAGATTGCGAGGAGAATTGAATCCATGAGCACGCTAATTGAAGGGATTGATTTAGAAAAGTCGTTTAGAACTCGCTACGTAGAAACGAGGGTTTTGAACAGAGTGTGCATAAGAATTGGAACAAGTGAAATTATTGCATTGACAGGTAGATCAGGAAGTGGGAAGACAACACTCTTAAATGCGATTGGTTTGTTGGCACCACCCGATCATGGGCATTACAAACTCAACGGCGAGGAAGTTGATCTCTCAAACATAGCTTCACACCATCGGGTACGACGAGAGCAGTTTGGGTTCGTCTTTCAGGAATTCATGCTTGTGGACTATATGACAGCGCGCGAAAATGTAAGGCTCGTAACTAGATCGAAAAGCGGTCGGATCGCGATTAACGCGAAGATTGAGAGACTGGCCGAGGAATTAGAAATTGAGCACAGATTGGATCATTATCCGCCCCAACTATCCGGCGGGCAACGGCAGAGAGTCGCAATTCTCCGTGCCGTGATGAATTCGCCCAAGTGCATATTTGCAGATGAGCCTACTGGAAACTTGGACTCAACAACCGGCGCGCGGGTATTGCGATTACTCAGGGGTCTTAAATCGAAAGGATGCGCCATAGTGATTGCAACACATGATCAAGAAATTGCTGCGTCATGCCAGCGTCAATATCAATTGACTGATGGCACATGCGAAGAGATTACATTCAACTGAAGGAGCTATGTCCAAACATGATCGTGCCAATTTGCCAAGGGAAATAGGCCCTATGAATAACTTCAACATATTCGAGCATTTGGGAATGGAGGCCATTAAGCGATGGGAGTCATTCAGTTACGATGAAAAAATGCTTCCACAAATTGGCACGGAATTATTGCAAAAGTTTGAACTGCACAAGAACGTAGACTTTACATGCCTCTTGTATGACTTCATTGGCCGTCAAAATCTAGACGCAATGCAAGACTTTACTCCTTTCAGTGATTGTCAATTGACCTTGTTCAAACATTCACGCCTTTTCATTGAGGTGCTGCATTGGGTGTCGGGAACAACCTCCATACATAATCACTCGTTCACAGGATGCTTTCAGATAGTACAAGGATCTAGCATACATACGGTGTACGATTTCCATGAACGGGAGAGAGTGAATAGTAGATTCAGGATAGGTGAAATTGCATTTCAATTTGCGGAAAAGCTTCACATTGGAGATATAAGGCCTATTGCGCAAGGCAACGACTTTATTCACGCTGCTTTTCATCTGGCGCGACCATCAATTTCAGTAGTGCTGAGAACGTCACAAAACCCAGATGCATTGCCACAATTCGAGTACAGATTGCCAAATCTCGCTATACAGCCAAACGAGGTTGATGTTTCCATTTATAAAAGATGCAATGCGCTGTCAGTTCTTCATCTTTTGGATCAAGGATTATTTGAGAAAGGGCTGCTTAAGCTAGTCGAAACAGCCGCAGATGACGTAGTCTATTGGGTGGCACGAACTTTTGATTTCTCGAAAGTTAACGACAAACTCTATGATCGATTCCATGACTGTATGCGTCAAAGAAAAAACGGTGATCTTTTTGCGGAGGTTATTCAGGCCGAGAAAGTCAATCGCAAGCTAGTTAATTTGCGCGTGAACATTGAGGAAGAATACTTGCGAACGTTTGTAGCAGCATTATTGAATATCCCTGAACGCGACAAAATGTTGGGTTTTTTGGCTAGCGAAATAGAAGATAACCCAGTGGAATACTACCTACAAGACGTTATCGATCGAATTCGCTTGCACCAAAAGCAAGATCAGTTGTCACAGGCGCAGAAACAAGAGATATCGGACTGGGTGATGTCGACTTCGCTTAGTTTGAATCAGCAGATTGTGAATCTGAGCAATCCCATTGTTAAGATATTGTTAGACACTTAAGTGAGCGAACCAAAGTAGTCGGCGCCTTCCCCGATGGCCATTCAGCGCTGATGCAGGTCGCCGCGACTTGGGTTTGACAGTTCATAGATACAGATTCTGGATTTTCGGTTATAAAACAGAAAGTTGCGGGCGTTCGCGCAAACGCCCTTGTCATTAGGCTGTCAACCCAGCATCAGAATCGGCGACGGAGGCTTGATTTGTAAGGATTTCAGTCGCTTGGACGCTTGCGAACGCGGCTCTGTGACCTGCCATAGCGCCCCATTGGGACCCAACAATTGAACAAGTTTGATGTGTCGGAGTGCGTATTCCAGGCGAAGGTTACCACCCATTCCAAGCGAAGGTTGCCACTGATTCCAGAGCAAAGCTGCCACCCTGGCGGTTTGCTTAGAGGGGTCTTCGGGAGCGTATCGGCGCGGGATAACAAGCCGCTACTCTGCCTCCTTTTTTCTGGGAGGAGACGATGCCGGTGAAGAGGTTATCCATGCGCAAGATTACAGAAGTATTGCGGCTCAATCGGTTCTGTATCGGGTGATCGGCCAAGCCGATCCGGCGGCCATTGAGGCGGTGTTGAAGCGCTATGCGGCGCCGCGGCTGAAGAGCCTGGGTGCGGCCCTGGCTTCAGACGGCAAGCGGACCCGGGGGGCGAACCGCAACGCGACGGGGCGTTACGAGACGGCAACCCTGGTCGAACACGGCACCGGGATGCCCCTGGCGAGCCTCGGCTTTCATGACAAGAACGGCGAACAGGCGGCCGTGCGGGCACTGCTGGAGGAGGTGCCGCTCGCCGGTCGGGTGATTATGATCGACGACGCTGAAGAGCACACGGTCCGGGACACTGCGCGGGCGATTGTCCAGAGTCATGGCGCCGACTACCTGATGACCGTCAAGGGCAACACGCCGGAGACCTTTGCGGCCTTGGCCCGCATCGACTGGGAACGGGACGCGACGGGCGAGTACGAAGAGGACTTGCACCTCCTGTCCTACCGTCAGTTCGCCTGACGCACTCTCATCCTGTTTGTCGCGCTACAAAACCAGAACCACCGGACCCGGATGTTCATTTTGCCGAGGACGCCTGCCTCGCCCGCAAGGCACACGCGCCGGTCAACAATGCGCTATTCAACTGCATCGTGCTCCCCATTGTCAGTGCTGAAGGAATACTCCCCATTTTTACTTCAGCACAACTGGGGAAATTTACTCCAGCATTGACAACCATCATCTTCGGCCGAGGCAAGAAAACAGCCGACGCCACGCGCCACTTTGCCCTCCACCGCCAAGACGCACTCGACGCGGTGCTCTCTCCCGCCTGAACCACGCCCTCGCCTCGGCTTCGACACGCCGCCCGCCGGCCCGATCGTCCACCTCTCCCGGATGGCCTGACCGAACGCAAACCGCCCGCCGGAATCGGCGGCAAACCGCAACGATCCGAGCGTCCCCGACCGTTCGTCCCCAACCGACCGACCGAGCAACCGCCGGTAAACTTTCAAAACCAACTTCAATGCCTCTCACACCGCAAGCGCGGGAAAGTCCTGCGAAAACGACGCAGCCCATTGACAAATCACGACCCCTCCGGGACATAATGCAACACCCGCGCCGCTATGCGCCCATACGTGGCAGCTTTGCTCCGGTCCAGGTGGCAGCCTTCATATGGAACAGGCGGCCGACTTCAGCAGTTTACGCAGGCTGCTGAATGAGATGGACCAAGAAGCCGCTTACGCAGCTGCCTGAAGGAGGGACCGGCACCACCACTGAAACGAAAGCGCGAAAGATTCTTGACACTACCAATTGGTACCCAGCCACCACCGTTGGCCGACACTGGAGATGTTGGGCAAGTTGCCCCGAGGCCTAAGTCCTGCTGCCCCCGCCCCGCAGAACGGTGCTCAGGCGTAATCTGAACGTGTATCACCGCGTCGGAAAGACCCTGCTGTCGGAGGCACGCCATGAGAACGGAACCTATAAGGCCGTTTCAGCGGATCCAATCACCTGATAGGCAAAAAGAAGACAAAACGCCCCCTGCAAGTCCTGCCAGAAAGCGTCAATGGCAGTACTGCCTACACTTACATTGATTCTTCAACCTGATCGAGGCACACGCCATCAACAAGCGCTGGCGAACGCTCTACAACCATCTTTGGCCTAACCAATCCGAGGGCCAAATGCCCTCCTCACCTCATTTTGTCGGAATTGCCGAAGCGATAGGTGTACACGTTACCGCTCCAAGGCACACTATGAGTTGCCGTAGCTCTAATTGTGTCGACATCAATCTTGTCACCAAGCTTAACATCAGCCCCAATCGAGCCACCAAACGAATCAATTAACGCTCTGTTAATCGAACCGACATTTGGTGGGATTCCCTTGCGCAATTTGTCTTTCATAGCATTTCTCCTTTCTTCACATTTCCACAACTACGGGAATCGAAATTGTTCCCGTTGGCTTGGAACTCGAATAAATTTGAACGACATCGCTACGCGATGGTGGTGGCATGTTTGGGACAGTGGCAAAATGATCTTTGTCCATGTGACCTTCGCAGGGATCTGCAATTCTAAAGCCTTGCTCCAAAACACGTCGGGAAATATGTTCATAAATCTTAAATAGACTTGGGCAGTAATAGTCTCTTCTATGATGGTTCCCAAAAAACTTATACGAGCGTGCTAAGCATCCACCGTGGCAAACATGTTGCCACTTGCATTTTGAGCAATGAGGGTCAACCTCTCTGTCGCGATAGGCCAACGCTGTCGAGGAGTGCATGAGGTCGACTAGGGGACTCTCCACAATATTGCCGTATCTTGTTTCCTCGTGGCCGGATAGCGTCGCACAGGCATATACATCTCCAACGGGATCAATAGACACATTCAGGTCGGCGCAATGCGCCAAACCAATGCAATCTGCTGGTTTGCCTTGTAAGATCGCTCGAGTCTTAAGTACAAAGTCTTGACAATATACGTACTTATCGCCACTTTCAAACCACCTGTCGTACATCCTTATCCAAGCATCGCCGTACTCGTCGGCATCGAGTCCAACATCCTCGTAGTTCTCACGCGCTGAGCCCGAACGGTTCAAAGGAATTATGTTGAAAGCAAGATTGTGTTCGATTAGGAAGTCAAAAATCTCATCAATATGATCAATGTTCGCCCTACTTATGACGATGCAGACACCGACAGGCAGGCCGAAGTCCTTGACTCTCTGAATCGCCGCGAATACTCGATCAAAGGAGCCTCTTCCCCGGCCATCCACACGAAATCGATCATGTAAATGCCTTGGGCCATCAATCGAGATGCTGATTCCAAAATTGTTTTCCTTAAAAAACTTAAGCCACTTTTCATTAATTAGCACACCGTTAGTCTGGATGCTGTTCTCAATATGTATGTTCGAGCATTGCTTCTGCTGAGCAACAACCTTCTCGTAGAACCTTAGTCCGGGAACAGTCGGCTCTCCTCCGTGCCAAATAAACTCGATCTTTCTGATAGGCTGAGGGAGTTGGCTTGCGTACAAGACAACCTGATCGATTACACGATTAAGTGTATTGTCCTTCATGATCGGATCGCGCACATCATCGTTGTAACAGTAAGTGCACGCAAGGTTGCAAATATGCGTGGGTTTAACTATTGCAACAAATGCCATACTACTCTTACCTTTGCTAATAGTGATGGGTTTCCTTATCCAGTGTTACCCAACGTAAAGTTCGCGACTCCTTCCACACTAGCCATAAACATGACACCACACAATAGCCCCTGTAATCTAAATGTCAAGTCGGAGCGTCGGAGAGCGTCGGAGAGCGTCGGAGAGGCGCTTGCGCTGTGGCCCTTTTGGGCGGGTTCCGAGGTCAGCAAGCGCAGGGATGGGACCGAGGAACGCGAGAATCGGGGTCGATTCCGAACGCAGGAAGCATATTTGGCGATGGGCAGGGGCGGTTCGAGCAGGATGGGCGCCTGAAGCAAGGCCCATTTCGGTCAATCATGCCATGGCGGGCAGGACCGGGCCTCGGCCCACCGATTCCAGGCCGATATGCCGGAGACCCGACTGGAATGGGGCGCTATCCTGTGTCTTGATAGGGAACCGGTCGGACCAGGGAGCGCATCCGCTCGTGACGGTTTTCGATCACGCTGGCCAAGGCCATCGCTATCATCACCGCAAACGCCAGACCCATGCGGGTCTGCATCTTGGCCTGACCGCGAATGAAGTGCGTCTCAAAACCATAGCAACGGTCGAGACGGGCGTTGATCCGCTCCAACGCCGTGCGCCGGGAAAAGCCCCGTCGCCAGGACGGTGAGCCCCAGGGCGTGGGTGTGAATATGTGCCGGTTCACGTTCTTGAGATCAATCCGAACAATGCGTCCGTATTCGCCCGCCTGAGAACCGGACTGCGCATGACAGAGGTCGCGTCCCTCGCACTGCAACCGTAGGCCGCCGCCGGACAGCGATACTTCAGCGTGTCCCGGTCCGATTCAAACCCCTGAAACGCCATCGCACGGACCGTGTTCGTCTTCGGGCAATAGTAGGAGACTTCCCCCTTCTCGCTATACACCACGGTGTCCACACGATCCGGATACAGACTCCGCGAAATCGGCTTCGACGGGTCATAGCCCGGATCCTTCTTCTCGTCCTGCCACATCTGCCGCGTATCAATCAGCGGACGAATCCGATACACATCCCAAAGCGCTGCCTTGAGGGTGCCGTCATCGTAGCCCCGGTCCGCGCTGAAGTCTTGGCAGCGCTCGGTCAAGGACGGACCCGCCTCGAACGATTCCTCAACATCTCCTTCATCACCGGTTGCTCCGCAGCCGAGGCCCGGGTCACCCGATAAGCAACCGGCAACTCATGGTGCGTGTCGGCAATCACATGCAAGCCGTAACCAAACCAACTCTTGACTTGGCTCCAGGCCTTGCCCGTCTTGCGGTCCACGCCCCGAGTCTCGTGCTTGCCCCAGTCCGCATCCGGGTCCGAATACTTTCCCGTCTTGCGGCTGCGTTGCCCGGTCGAATGACTTGTAACTGCCTTGCCGTCACCGCCCAGATGAACCCCATAATCCGGCAGAACTTCCATCAACTTCGTTCGCAAGGGATCCATCAAACCCCGCATCAGACCCTGCTCGGCTTCCAACTCGACGAGATTCTTCACCAGCCGGGAAAAATTCCATCCCTTCGGCACGTGGGAACGAACCGGCGCGTCCTCCACCACCGCCACCGACTGACCGGTGGCCGGGTCCCGCTCAATCCGAGCACTCGGACGCCCCTGACGCGGCAGCGCATCGAACCCGCACATGTTCAATAGCGCCGGATTGCGATGCAACTCCCGGACCAGCGCGGCAATCGACGGATGCTGAAATACGATCCCGGCCATCAGCGCGCGCCACATCGCAGAAATCGGAAAATCGTTCCGGCCCCGACCCCGCTTCGCTTCCAGCGCCTGGATCACCGGCGCATTCGGTAATTGCTCAGCGCCATCTCAAGACGACGCATGTCCGGCAACTGCCCACTGGGGCTCGACAATCCCTAGGAGCCTGCGCCGTAGGAACCGGTCTGGGATAATTTCTGTAGTGGATCTTTGAGGACGTTGGGATGCCGACGACATTTCGCCCGTATCAGCCGGATCAGAGTTTGTTGTTG
>RKRZ01000065.1 GCA_007571105.1 Gammaproteobacteria bacterium | reverse complement strand
CGAACAGCAACGAATTCAAAATGGCACAAACGCAAGAAGTCGTGCGGGGAACCGGTCGCCGCAAATCCTCAACAGCTCGGGTGTATCTTCAGCGCGGCAGTGGCAGCATTGTTGTCAATGAGGTCCCGCTGGAAGACTATTTTGGACGCGAAACAGCGCGGATGATTGTTCGCCAGCCGCTGGAACTGGTGCAAATGCTCGATAAAATGGATGTCAAGGTGAACGTAAGTGGTGGTGGCAACAGTGGTCAGGCCGGTGCCATCCGGCATGGTATTACCCGTGCACTCATCACTTACGATGAAGAGCTGCGCAGTTCCCTGCGACAGGCCGGGTTTGTTACCCGCGATGCGCGCGAAGTTGAACGCAAGAAAGTGGGACTGCACAAAGCCAGAAAGCGACCGCAATACTCCAAGCGATAGATTCGCGCCGGGGAGCACGGACGTGAAGTTCCATGGTCAGTTCAGAAGAATGCGGCATCGGTAACTTCCAGGGTAGGCACGACCAGGGCGCGATCCAGGTAACGGTTGCCACATTCGCAGGAGGTCTCCGAGACGAAAGAGCATGCGTGACAGGATGCCGCATGCAGTGAACGGTCCTTGTTCGGTTCGTGCTCTGCGCACAGTGGATCTGACGAGCAAATCCGGGCGCGTGCCAGAGCTTCCTGCAGAAGTCGGCCAAGGTTGTCGGGATTGCCGAGGTTGACCAGTCCGCCGAGCGTCCCATCGGAGTCGGCAACAGCAGTGTAAATCAGTATACCGGCCTGCGGGTACATACCCTCGGTATCGGCGTAGATACGTTCCCGGATACTGGCGGCGTTGTAGCCGCATTCGAGAGCGAGTTCACGCACCAACAGATGTGCGAGCGTGTGCAACAGTGCATAGCGAATGCCGAGGTAACCCTCTTCCGGGTCGAGCTTGCGAGCGTTGCGCCAGCCCTTGTGCCCCGTGATCAGTTTCGCATCACGTGCCCGTACGCTGTCCTGTTCTTCCCACTCCCGCAGTGCGTTTTCGTCGAAGCGGATAAATATCCCTTCGCCGTGCACCTGGCCGGCAGGAACCCATGTCGATACTCCATTGCAAAGTTTGGCCATCGGCGGACGTTCGTCCTGGCCGCCTGACTGTTCCGGTGCCTCCACACGTGTGAAACCGAGCAACGCATTCACCTCTCGCAGTCGTTCGAGCAGCAGGATGCCGGCGATCCGGTTCTCGAATCCGGGCGGTACGAGCGCCGGCTTGCTCAGAAAATGTGGCCAGTTCCCGGGCCGGTTCGGGTCAGTCAGGACTTTCCATTCCGGCCCTTTGATATCCGCTTCGGTAGCACGACTCCCGGGTTTGCCTGCGCGCAGCGTTTCGATGGCGGCCCAGACTGTTGCAGACGACTGTCGATTGATTCCTGGCAGTGCTCCGGTCTTGTTCAGCGTTTTTATCACCAGCGCCACCTCGGCCTGTGAGTCGACGTCCTCGAAATAATCCCAGCCGTCGCGCACCAGTTGAGTGATCGGGTCTCGGTTTACCGGAATGGCCAATGCCGAAAGCGTGATCGGGAACCAGCTGTTGGTCGCGCCCAGCAGCACGGTGCGCGCCTGTTCTTCGCAGTCATCATCGTAGTGATCGAGATGCGGGTGGCGTCCGCGGCAGCGCGGCAGACTTTCCTTTCCAGATTTGCCGAAAGCTCGCGCCATGTTGCGCGACATGCCACATTGGTCGCATTTGACCCACAGGTTTTCGGTTTGCAAAGAGGCGCCGCTTTCGAGAAATCTCAATGTGCCATTACAGTCTGAAGGTCCGTTGTGCACAAAGTAGTGCCACCGAAAATCGTCGAGGTGGCCGTTCCTGCAGGCGAGCAGAAAACGGGCTGGCACGGCATCCGCATCCCGGGCGGGGAGGTTGCCCTGCGAGCCCGTGCATCCGGCGTGGACAAACCAGGTGTTTTCCGGACGAAAACGATTTCCCTTGATGGTCAGCAGGCCGAGATCCAATTCCGATAACAGACCACATTTTACGCAACGCAGCCAGCGCGGAAACGGCCTGACCGGGACTCCGTCGGGTGCTTCGGCGCTGGCGTGGATGCCTGTGCTGCGATTGGACGGAGGCATGCGCAGGCTCTTGACCTGGTGGCCAAGCATATTGCGCACCGCCGATAGCAATCGGGCTTCCTCGATTTGCATACACAGATCCTCTTTCCATTGGTCGGTTCCCATCGTGACCACAGACAGGTTGGGCAGGTCGATGAGCGCTCCCGGTCCGTAGCTCCAGAGAATCTGGCTTGGGCGGACATCGCCGACTGAAAACCGGTCGTTCACGATGCCTCTTCCTCCTTGTCGCTGATGATTGGTGGCGGTTGCCAGTCGGGCCCGCGAGCGGTAAACCGTGTGACATCCATCACCAGCCGCACACCGGGTTCGACTTCGCGCATCGAGATCGGAACCGTGAAATTCTGCCATGGTCTGGTACCGGGCCGCTGTAGCAGTGGCACTATCATTTCCCTGTTCCTGCCTTTCTTTTCATAAGCCAGCGTGCGACCCCCCTTGCTGGCTTCAGTGACCCATTCGTCGATACGCTCCCGGACTTCCGCACAAGCGAGTTCCCTGACTGCGGATTGAGCAGATATGGACCATGCACGTGCCGCCATCATGTCGATAACATGCGCGACTT
>RKRZ01000203.1 GCA_007571105.1 Gammaproteobacteria bacterium | reverse complement strand
CGAGGTGGATCTCAGCAACTATGGGGCACGGCAGCGCGGGGCAAATGATGTGGTCAATTACTGTCTGAATTGCCATTCGCGGAAAGACAGGCGCTACAGCCGGATCGCAGACGACCTTGGCATGACGCACGACATGATGCGCGACAACCTGGTTTTCACGGGTGTTCGCGTCAGTGAGCGGATGGAGGTTGCGATGGACCCGGATGACGCCGAAGAATGGTTCGGCGCATCGCCGCCGGATTTGAGCGTGATGGCCCGGCAGAAAGGCAGTACCTATATTTACCAGTATCTGATGACGTTCTACGCCGACGAGTCTCGTCCGTGGGGCGTCAACAATTGGCGCTTTCCGAACACGACAATGCCGCACGTGCTATGGCGCGAGCAGGGAATTCAGCAGGCGCATTGGACTGAAGAGCCGGATGCCGCCGGTACGATGCGCAAAGTCATCAAGGAGTTGACGCCAGGGACGCCAGGCCGACTGACGCCTGAGGAATATCAAAAGATGGTCCGCGACGTCACTTCGTTTTTGGTGTACGTCTCTGAGCCTGCGCGTGTGACGCGGGAGACGGCGGGAGTCTGGGTGTTGTTGTTCCTGCTGGTGTTTATTGGCTTGACTTACTTCCTCAAACGCGAATATTGGAAAGACGTTCACTGAGTCAGTTGCGACGGAGACCCCATGCAGTTGTTTTCTAATACGGACTGTCCGCAGTGCCACCGCGTGCGGATTGTCATGCATGAGAAGGATGTCGGCGCTCAAGAGATTGTTGCGTTCACGGATGACCCGGATCATCCCGAGCATGTAGAGGACCTCAAGGCACTCAACCCGGAGGCCACAACGCCGACGTTTTATGACCGCGGCATGACGTTGCTCGAACCCAGCGTGATCATGGAATATCTGGACGACCGCTTTCCGCATCCTCCATTGATGCCGGTCGATCCGATTGGAAAAGCGCGCGCGCGCGTCTGGCTGCTCGGCATTGAGCGCAACCTTTACGGCCAACTCAAGAATCTGTATTCGCCGGGAGCCAACAAGTCGAAGGCTGCGCGGGAGACGATGCAAGGGTTTTTGCAGCGGGTCACCAGCGAATTGCGCCGCAATGGGCGCAAATATTTTGTCGGCGACAATTTCAGTCTGCTGGATGCTTCGCTGGCTCCAATTCTGTGGCGCCTGGAAGTGTGCTATGGCATTCCAGGCAAAAACTACGCGGCCCTGTGGAGTTACGCCAAGGGGATCTATGCGCGAAACTCTTTTCAGTTGAGCCTGACGGATACCGAACGGGATTTGCATCGAGCCCGAAACCGCTGATTGCGACCTGCGCGGAGCAGGCGATGATCTCATTGCGCCCCTATATGATCCGAGCCATTTACGAATGGGCGGTGGATAACGACAAGACACCGATGCTGGCGGTGCGTGACGAAGAGTTGGGGGTGGAGGCGGACGCCGTAAAGCAGCAAGAAGCCTTTGTCTTGTACAACATCGCGCCGCAAGCAGTACGCGACCTTGTGATCGGTGAAGAAGGCGTACGTTTTCATGCACGCTTCTCGGGAATACCCAAATTTGTGGCGTTTGACTTGAAACAAGTCATCAGTGTGTTTTGCAAGGAGAGTCAGACGGGCGTCAGTTTTCTGTCATCCGAGGGAGAGGCCGAGGGCATGCAGACGCTTCCGGAAGGCATGATGGTGGTGATGGAGCCTTCTGCAGGAAAGGAGTTAGAGCCCGAGAAAGTGGTCCCCGACACAGGAACGTCTGCTCCCAAACCTTCTTCGGCTCGTTCGCATTTGCGTGTGGTCCGTCCCGAGGAGGAATAGGTTTATTTGGTAAGATTGAAAAGTAATGGTGAGATTTGTGCAATGAAACATCCACAGACAGCGGGTATTCGGCAAACGGAGTGGGTCGGCAGCGCACTTTTGGCGTTGCTGTTGAGTTGTGCCCCTGCAGGTCATGCGGAGACGTATCACTTGAGCATCGGGCAAATCATGCTGGATGCTTCCGGCAACGAAATTCCTGCACTGGCGATCAATGGCTCGGTTCCGGCGCCGACCTTGCGCTTTGCCGAAGGCGAGGAGTTGGTCATCCATGTCAAAAATACGCTGGATGTGGACAGTTCCATCCACTGGCACGGCATTATTCTTCCGACCAACATGGACGGAGTGCCGGGCTTGAGTTTTGAGGGGATAGGTCCGGGCGAGACGTTCACGTATCGCTTCCCGGCGCAACAAAGCGGCACTTATTGGTACCACAGTCATTCCGGTTTGCAGGAGCAGGCCGGCTTGTACGGAGCGTTGATCATTGAGCCCAAGGAGCCGGATCCCTTCCATTACGACCGGGAATATGTGGTCGTGTTATCGGATTGGCACGAAAGTTCTCCGCACGAGATTCTGGAGACTTTAAAGCGAAAGCCAGACTATTACAACCGTCAGCGCCGGACTTTGGGGACGTTCATGGAAGATGTGCAGGCGCAGGGCTTTGAGGAGACGGTGAAGGATCGATTGGCATGGGGGGAGATGCGCATGCAGCCGACGGACATCACGGATGTCAGTGGCTACACCTTCCTGATGAACGGACTGAATGCCGAACAAAACTGGGAAGCGCGCTTTACTCCGGGAGAGCGCATTCGGCTCCGCTTTGTCAATGCTGCGGCGATGACCTTTTTTGATG
>RKRZ01000168.1 GCA_007571105.1 Gammaproteobacteria bacterium | reverse complement strand
GCCAATAGCCGGATTCCGCGACGTGTGGTTCGGAAACGCCTTGCCCGGTGGCGGGGCCGGCGGTTTCTTCGATGCCTTCTTCCCGTGGCGGATCACGCTTTCCCATCCGCGCCGCCGCCAGGTGGGCCTCACCACCCGCTTCGAGTTCTAGGCTCACCATCCGGGGCCGGCTCGTCTGCGAACCGGCCCCGCGTGGCGCCGAGGTGTATCTTCGGCCCGCCCGGGGCTGCTGCGACCTCCTCAAGTGCCTGCTAATTCACCTTGCCCACTGCAATGCATTCGAAAACCTATTTCGCGCATAGCAGTGAAGACTCCGGCAAGAAGGATTGGCACAAGCTCGCAGATCATCTCAAAGGCACGGGCACGCGCGCCGCAGAATTCCTTCAATTGTTGGGTTGCGCCGACTTTGGACGTGTCGCCGGACTGCTGCACGACCTTGGGAAATATACGCCGGAGTTTCAGGAGCGACTTTCAGGCGGTCGGAATCGCATAGACCACTCGACCGCAGGCGCACAGGTCGCGACCAAGCGATATGGGCATCCAATCGGCAAGATGCTTGCGTTCTGCATCGCCGGTCATCACGCCGGTCTCGCCAACGGCGTGACCGGCAAACGGACGAGTGCCTTGGAGGATCGTATGCAAATGACGGTTCCTGCGCTTGATCTGATCTGGGAGCAGGAGATCGCACTTCCGGCTCAATTGTCTCACCCAACAATCAAGATCCGTAAGGACAAGGACCTGAACACGGCTGGGTTTTGCGCTTCCTTCTTCATCCGCATGATGTTCTCCGCGCTGGTGGATGCTGACTACTTGGACACGGAAGCCTGGTACGCCAAGCAGGAGGGGAAAACACCGCGGCGCGGAGAACATTCAAACCTTTGCAAATTGCGGGAGCGGCTGATCGCGCATCTGGACACGCTCAAGGGCCGGTCCGTGCCCAGCAAAGTCAACATCTTGCGTCAACAGGTGCTGGTCCATGCCCGAGCGCGGGCGGTCAAGTCTCCCGGGGTATTCACTTTGACCGTCCCCACTGGCGGCGGCAAGACGCTTAGCTCCCTCGCTTTCGCCTTGGAACATGCCGTGCATCATGGGCTAGAACGGGTCATCTATGTCATTCCTTACATGAGCGTCATAGAACAGACGGCTGCCGTGTTCCGGGATGCTTTGCGAGGGGATAACAACGATAAAGTGGACTTTGTGGTTGAGCACCACAGCACGTTCGACGAAGACAGGATTGGCGAGCGAGAGTCGAAAAACAAATTGCGTCTGGCGATGGAAAACTGGGACGCTCCGATTATCGTCACGACGGCGGTGCAATTTTTCGAGAGCCTGTTTGCCAATCGTCCTTCGCGCTGTCGCAAGCTGCACAACATTGCGAACAGCGTAATCATTCTCGACGAGGCGCAGACACTGCCGCTGCATTTATTGCGTCCATGCGTCACTGCGCTTGATGAACTCGCCCGAAATTGGAAAGCCAGCATTGTGCTTTGCACCGCGACGCAGCCTGCACTTGCAGCATCCAGTGGCTTTGCCGGTGGCTTCGAAAATGTGCGGGAACTTGCCCCCGATCCACGACATCTCTACCAATCTCTCAAGCGCACACGGATCGTTGATCGGGGAACGATGGATGACGACCAACTGGCCGGCTGTCTGCGGGTTTCGTCGCAGGTCCTGTGCATCGTCAATACTCGCCGTCATGCACGGGAACTGTACCAATCACTCGGCGATGTTGAAGGAGCGTTCCACCTGACGACTCTGATGTGCGCCCATCACCGCCGGGAGAAGCTTGAAGCCGTGCGGGATCGTCTGAAGGCCGGGGAAACCGTGCGCCTCATTGCGACATCGCTGGTCGAAGCAGGCGTTGATCTCGATTTCCCAACCGTTTGGCGGGCGGAGGCCGGATTGGAGTCGATCATCCAGGCGGCAGGTCGTTGCAATCGGGAAGGACGAGCCTCCACAGGCGAGGTGTTCGTTTTCAAGCCAGCCCAAGGCGAAGGCCGCAGGCCGCCGCGGGAGATCGCACAATTCGCCTCAGCCGCCCGCAGTGTGATGCGTAGCCACGAAGACCCCATGTCTCTGGACGCAATCGAGTGCTACTTCAAAGAACTGTACTGGCTCAAGGGCGAAGATGCGCTTGATGCCAAAAATATTCTGCTACTGCTTCGGGAGCGCGCGAATAGCCTCAATTTTCCCTTCGAGGACATCGCCGAGGAGTTCCGTTTGATTGAGACGGCGATGGTGCCTATCATCGTTCCTTGGCGTGGTGCGGATGACACCGACGACACTGCGAAGCATCTGATTCAGAAACTTGACTGGGTCGAACGTCCGGGCCGAACCGCTCGCAATTTGCAGCCTTACGTTGTTCAAATTCCGTCCCGGCAGAGGGAGGACCTACTGTGCGCCGGCGCGGTAGAAGTTATCCGAAAGGATGATTTCGCCCAACAGTTTGTCGTGCTCACTAACCAGGATCTGTACCGTGCAGATGTTGGCCTAACGTGGGACGACCCCACATTTCGAAAAGTAGAAGGGTTGATGTTCTGAACTTCTTGGGTCAAGATTGTCTCAACGCTGAACGCAGTAAGCATGATAGCAGTTATAAGTAGTTATAGTTGCTGCCCGGCCAGTGATCGTGATCAAGCGTGGATTGAAGCTCCCGCAGCTGCCTGACTTCGTATCCGGTGGTTGTCCCCGACGATATAGGAGAACATAGATCGTGGGAAAGGGTGAACTGAAAGTTGAAAGCAGTATGAGCAAGGAGCACATTCATGAAAGTCCGCGATGTCATCCGCGTTCTCAATGCGCACGGTTTCCGGCTGGTCAGACAAAGAGGGAGTCATCGGCATTTCCAAGGAGTAGTAGAGGGACGGCGCCATATGGTTACTGTTCCTGGGAAGGGTGGCGAAGACCTAAAGCCGGGCACCTTATCGGCAATCCGTCAGCAGTCAGAGCTGCCACGCCATCTGTTTCGTCAGGGGAGCGCAGGCAAATGAGACTGGAACGTGAACCCTTGACACTGCGATCTTCTCCCGATACTGCACAGCCAGGACCGAAACACCCATTTGGCACGCACATGCAAGGGCGATCGGCGCGTCAGGAATCTGCGTTGCTCCTCCTCCGAAAATTCGGCAACCTGCTCAAGGTACATCTCTATGCAGATGTTGAGCGATTCCTTGACTGCTTGGAGGGATTTGCCGTCAACGGCGATATTGAAATCGGTGCAGATCGCCTCCCAATCCTCGCCGCTGCCGTAGGCATAGCACCGCGCAGTAAGGTTCATGCTGTCTCTCCCTTAGATTGGCCATCCGGTGTGTGGGCCGGATGCAAACTCTACCACCAACGCTTTCAATTGCCTGCGTCTCGTATCCCTTTTCAGTCTCGGCGCTTCAATCTTTTTGAGGAGGATTCGTGTCGTACGGTGTGAAATTGCACGTATGGGGCAAGCACGCCTGCTTTACCCGACCCGAAATGAAAGTCGAGCGGGTGTCCTATGATGCGATGACGCCATCCGCCGCGCGCGGCATCCTGGAGGCGATTCACTGGAAGCCAGCCATCCGATGGGTCATTGATCGCATCCATGTTCTGAAGCCTATCCGCTTTGAGACCCTGCGGCGCAACGAACTTGGGAGCAAGATACCGGTCAGCACCGCCCGCACGGCGATGAATCGTGGAACTACAGAGGGCCTCCACAAGTCAATCGAAGACGACCGGCAACAGCGTGCTGCAACCCTGCTGCGCGATGTGGCATATGTCATCGAAGCGCACTTCGTGCTTACCGGGGCCGCGAAGATTGATGACACTGAGGCTAAACACCTCTCGATGTTCAATCGCCGCGCCGCTAAAGGCCAATGCTTCCACCGGCCATATCTGGGGACCCGCGAATTCGCAGCCGACTTCGAACTGGTGCGTGATGTGATGCCACGATGCAGCCTGCCGGCCGATCAATGTCACCGCGACTTGGGCTGGATGCTGCATGACATCGACTATGAAAACGGAATGGAGCCCCGCTTCTTCCGCGCAGATCTGCGTGACGGAGTGATCGACATCCCTGCTCTGGATGCCGCAGAGGTCAAGGCATGACAGTTCTGCAGAGCCTTGCCGGGTACTACGACCGCTTGAGGGCTAGTGAAAACCCCAATGGCAAGCCGCCTGAATACGGATACTCAATGGAGAATATCTCCTATGCCGTCGTGCTAACGCCTAACGGAAAACCGGCAGATGTTCAATCATTGCTAAACACATCGGGTAAACCATCACGGCATCGGGTTCCACAGGCGTTCCCGCGTTCTGGCAAAAATCCCATCCCGTACTTTCTATGGGACAAGACAGCATTCGTTCTGGGCAAAAAACGAGACTCAGACACAGGACAAGTCGTGGATGCGGCAGTTAATCGTGCCAGATTTAGCAAATTTCATGAAGATATTCTCGCGGGAGCAGAAGACCCTGGTCTCCGAGCTTTTCGTATCTTTCTTCGGGAGTGGCAGGCTGAGCGCTACGAAAATGACCCTTTCTCAAGTGACATGCTGAATGCGAATGTTGTGTTCCGGCTTGATGGCGACCGGTGTTTCCTGCATGATCGACCGATCGCTCGAAGCATTTGGCTGGACTATCTGGCCGGTCAAGACAGTATGGCAAGCCGATGCCTCGTGACCGGCGAGAATGGGCCGACAGAGCGACTGCATCCAAAGATCAAGGGGGTTAAAGACGCTCAGTCTTCCGGTGCCTCCATCGTCTCATTCAATCTTGATGCCTTCAATTCCTTCGGTAAGAAGCAGGGCGCTAACTCACCCGTATCAAAGATTGCCGCTTTCAAATACACCACAGCTCTGAACCACCTGCTGGCCCGCGCCAGCCAGCAGCGCATCCAGATCGGTGATATGACCACGGTGTTCTGGGCCGAAGCGGCGGGTGACGATGAGAGTGCTAAGGCGGCAGAGGATCTGTTCTCCCGTCTTGCTGACCCGCCAACAGATGAGCAAGAAACTGTCAAGGTAGCCGACGAGATCAAGAAGATCGCCGAAGGTTGGCCGTTGAAGGAGGTCGTGCCGAAACTTGACGAGAACACTCACTTCTACATTCTCGGTCTGGCTCCGAATGCGTCCCGCCTTTCTATCCGGCTCTGGTGCCAAGACAGCATCGGTGAAATTGCGCGGCGAATCGGGGAGCATTGGTTCGACCTGAATCTCGAGCCTCCCCCTTGGCGAGTCCCGCCCGCTGCTTGGCGCCTGCTCCGCGAAACAGCGGCACAGAGCAAAATTGACAACATTCCACCCACCCTTGGCGGCGCGTTAATGCGGGCCATCCTTACCGGTAGCCAGTACCCCCGATCGCTGCTAGGCGCCGTTATCGCCCGCATCCGCGCTGACAAGCAAATCACTAGACTACGGGCAGCTATCTGCAAGGCATGTCTCGCCCGAAATCACCGTATGGGCTTTGAAGAGGAGGACGTTCCCGTGAGCCTGAACCCCGACGAAATCAATCCGGCTTATCGCCTCGGACGCCTGTTCGCCGTTTATGAGAATGCACAGCGCGCGGCCCTAGGCAAGCCCAATACGACCATAAAGGATCAGTACTTCGGTGCTGCATCGGCAACGCCGGCCTCTGTCTTCCCTTTGCTCGCAAAGAAATCAGCGAATCATCTTGCTTCCTTGCGAAAACAACCTGATAAAGCCAGGTTGGCAAACTGGTTTGAAAGACAGATCGACTCCATATGCGCAGGTCTGGACACCACCTTTCCGCGCAGCCTACGCCTTGAGGAGCAAGGGCGCTTCGTGCTCGGCTATTACCATCAAAGGGCAGGAAAGGATGGTGCCTCCAACGGTAAAGATGATACCGGTACCGCTAACATCGACTCCCACGACAAGGAGAAGTGAACATGACTACCATCCAGAACCGCTATGACTTTGTTTACCTGTTCGATGTCACCAACGGCAACCCAAACGGTGACCCGGATGCAGGGAACCTGCCCCGGCTCGACCCGGAAACGAATCAGGGGCTTGTCTCCGATGTCTGCCTGAAGCGCAAGGTGCGCAACTTCGTCGCAATGACGAAGGGTGACACCCTTGGACATGAAATCTATGTCGCCGAACGCGCCATCCTTGAGCTTCAGCAGAAACGCGCTTGGGACGCGATCAAGCCCGATGCGACGAAGAAGGATCGTGAGAAGCTCCCGAAGGGCGAGGAAGAAGCCAGAAAGATTACTCGTTGGATGTGTGACAATTTTTTCGATGTCCGCACGTTCGGTGCCGTTATGTCAACGAAAGGCGCCAACTGCGGTCAGGTGCGCGGCCCGGTGCAGTTCGCATTTGCGCGATCAATCGATCCAATTCTGCCACTGGAAATATCAATCACTCGTATGGCTGCGACGACCCGGGCTGACGCTGAGTCCAAGGGTGACATCCGCACCATGGGACGCAAGCATATAGTGCCCTATGGTCTTTACCGTGCTCATGGCTACGTTTCCGCGTGTCTTGCGGGCGACGATAAAGTCAAAGGCACCGGATTCTCCGAGGACGACTTGGAACTACTCTGGACCGCCCTCGAACAGATGTTCGACCACGACCGTTCGGCGGCACGAGGCGAAATGGCCGCGCGGCGGCTGGTAATTTTCAAGCACAGCAGTGCGCTTGGTAGTGCGCCCGCGCATCAACTGTTCCAAAGAGTCGTTGTCAAGCGATTACACAGCGGAGAAGAGTACGAACGGGGCGCTGCGGGCGCAAGCCATTTGCCGCCTGCTCGATCCTATGATGATTACGACATTTGCGTGAACAAACAGGATATGCCATCAGGCGTTGAGCTTATTGACAGGATATGAATGCCTGTCTCCTCTAGCAGAGGAATGTTGTGACAGTGAATGAGGATGAGTTAGCGCCCATTTCAGCGCTCCAGCACATGCTTTACTGCCCAAGGCAGTGTGCGCTTATTCACAATGAAAGACAGTGGGCTGAAAATCGCTTCACGGCTGAAGGGCGCGTCCTGCACGAACGCACCGATGCCGGCGGCCGCGAGCGCAGGGGACACGTGGCAATCGAGCGAAGTGTCCCGCTCCGTTCTTTGCGGCTCGGCGTGTCCGGCTTTGCCGATGTAGTCGAGATAGCCGATGACGGGCATCCATATCCCGTTGAGTACAAGCGCGGTCGTCCCAAGATGCATCGTGCCGACGAAGTGCAGCTTTGCGCCCAGGCGATGTGCTTGGAAGAGATGCTGGGCGTGTCGGTTCCAGAGGGTGCCTTGTTCTATGGCCGCAACCGCCGTCGAAAGACGATCGCCTTTGATGCTACACTGCGAGTGCTCACTGAGCGCATTGCGGCAGATGTGCGAAGAATGCTCTCTGCGCGCGAGATTCCGACTCCAGAGTACTCTGCGAAAAAATGCGAGGCATGTTCGCTCAAGGGGTTGTGCCAGCCTCAGAGACCGCGTCGCCCCGGTATCGTCGAGCGTTGGCTCGATAAGGCCATTGATGACTGATTCCCTTTCAACGTGGGCGTGTCACCCTTCCACATGAGCTGGCATTGAAACATGCGGCGGCATCTGAATACGCTCTATGTGACGACGGAAGGGGCTTGGCTGCACAAGGATGGGGAGAACGTGGTGGTCAAAGTAGATGGTGCCGAGCAAGGCCGGGTTCCCGTGCATCTGCTCGGCGGCATCGTCTGCTTCGGCGCAATCGGGGTGACGCCCGTTCTTATGGGTCATTGCGCAAAAAACGGCGTTTGCATCTCCATGATGAGCCGCACTGGGCGTTTTCTTGCCCGCATAGAAGGCCCGGTTTCCGGGAACGTGCTGTTGCGCCGCGACCAGTACCGCGCTGCCGACGATCCGGCGGAAACTGCTGCAATAGTCAGTCACATGGTAACCGGCAAGCTGCTCAATCAGCGCACCGTCGTCCGCCGGGCTCTGCGCGACCACGGCGGGAACATGCCAGCGGAGGCAAACTCCCGGCTGAAAAGTTGTGAGCGACGCCTGACCGATGCAGCGCGGCGCAGCCGCCAGCAGTTGGCGACAGACAGGCTGCGCGGGATTGAGGGTGAGGCTGCTCAGGTTTACTACAAGATATTTCATGACTTGGTGCGCAATGAAGAATCTGCTTTCATCTTTACACGGCGCTCCAGGCGGCCACCGCTTGATCCTGTGAACACGTTGTTGTCGTTTCTTTACACGCTGCTGGTTCACGACTGTCGCTCGGCGCTTGAGACCGTGGGGCTTGATCCCTCGGTGGGTTTTCTGCATCGGGATAGGCCAGGTCGACCAAGTCTGGCGCTTGATCTCATGGAGGAGCTTCGTCCAGTGCTAGCTGATCGCGTGGCGCTCTCGCTAATTAATCGCCGGCAACTGTCGGGACGAGATTTCAATACGGCGGTTAGCGGTGCGGTAGTCATGCGTGAGAGTGCGCGAAAAAAAGTATTGATGGCCTA
Source organism: Gammaproteobacteria bacterium (assembly GCA_007571105.1). Taxonomy (GTDB): domain Bacteria; phylum Pseudomonadota; class Gammaproteobacteria; order Poriferisulfidales; family Poriferisulfidaceae; genus Poriferisulfidus. The sequence continues at coordinate 654 of RKRZ01000168.1, read as the reverse complement.
CCAAGATAGAAAGAAAGATCAGATCGTGCATCCGTTCCTCAGGGAAAAAACAACTTTTGGTCTCGTTCCTTTGCTGCAAGCCAGACTGATGGCGCAGCGCATTCGTGGCGACCTTGATGGATATCCTCCGTACCTCTGGCGATAGGCATAATTTATGTTGATGCTCGTTACCTACGATATTGCAACAGATGGTGCTCACGCGCCGAAAAGATTGCGCCGCGTTGCCCGCTTGTGCCAAGACTTCGGCCAGCGGGTCCAGTATTCAGTGTTTGAATGCCAAGTTGATCCCGCGCAGTGGATCCAATTGCGTAATCAGCTGATAGGCGCAATTGATGATCGGGTGGATAGCCTTCGCTTTTACCGAATCGGATCAAACTGGCGGTCGCGTGTTGAACACGTGGGAGCCAAGGCGAGCTACGATCCTGATGGCCCGCTTTTGTTTTGATGCGCGAACCTGAAGCGGCGAGTAATCCCTTACTGGTTCGCACGAATTCATCTCATTGATTTTATTGCTTATATTCCTAGTATTCCAGCAAGACAAGCCACATGAGACAATTCACTTCATGGGTTCGCGCAAGCGCACTATTTTCCCATTGCCAATCATATTGTTATCCTTGTGGCGTCGCCCCCCGCACGGGGGGCGCGGATTGAAAC
>RKRZ01000011.1 GCA_007571105.1 Gammaproteobacteria bacterium | reverse complement strand
TGCTCCATCGCGCCATGCAGTTGCTGGGCTTCGACTTCGCGGGCATCCCTGGTTTCCAGAATCGGAGCCGGATCCGCGTCTGGCTGCGCCAGATAAGTGATCGGGGCACGGGGACCGTCGTCCTCATTGGGCGCGACATCCAGAGCCATATCCGGTTGGTTGAGTCGCGATTCCATTTCCCGCACTTCCACTGAAGAGACGCCCAGGTCGTCCGCGACGGCAGCCACTTCGGCATCATTCATCCAGCCCAACCGTTTGCGAGCCTTCCGAAGATTGAAGAACAGTTTGCGCTGCGCCTTGGTGGTCGCCATGCGAACAATGCGCCAATTGCGCAGGACATACTCGTGGATTTCGGAGCGAATCCAGTGCACCGCGAAAGACACCAGACGGACCCCGACAGACGGATCAAAGCGCTTCACTGCCTTCATCAAGCCAATGCTGCCTTCCTGAATCAGGTCCGCCAGCGGCAGGCCATAACCGGAATAGCCGCGCGCCACATGGATCACGAAGCGAAGATTGCGCAGCACCAATTCCCGCGCCGCTTCAACATCGCCATGTTCGCGCAAGGCAATCGCCAATGCACGTTCTTCTTCCGCACTCAGTACGGGCAGGCTGTACGCCATGCGAATGTGGTGGTCCAGACTCCCGGCGGGAACCGGCAGACTCTGTACATTATTCGCCGCGGCCGTCATTGCCATCGTCATATCTCCAATATGGCGTCTTGTTCGTTTAAAATCAAGCAGGCCTATGTCTGACTTGAGGATTGCGGATTTTAACAAATTTGGCTGATTAGTCAAGTTGAATGACCATGAAAATAATGCACAAAACATACGGAAACAATGGCTTATGGAACCAAAGACGGCCTTCCCTCTCCCTCTGGCCATAGCCCTCATGTTTCTGACAGATTCCCCTGCCATCCATGCGCAAGAGGGACCTTTTTTCCTTGGAATTGACGTTGCCGGGTCCCTGACCGACTTTGATCACGCCAAAGTAAGCGACAACACGCGCACAGAACCGAATACCATTTCTCATGGGCTCGTCTTCCATAACCGCGATTCCGCCAATGACACGACTCAAAGCTTAGGAGTGTTTGCAGGCTATCGAATGCCGTTGGACAACGAAAAGCTTTATGTTGCAGTAGAGGTAGACTTCCGCGATCACCACGGGGACGTACGGGGCTTTATCGCCGGAAAACGAAATCCCGATCTGGAACGGATGGAATTCCCCGGCAACCGCTGGGCGCAAAGTGGCGAGAGTTGGCCGGATCGCTTGCGCTATAAAACGCGACAAAGTTGGGGCGTTACCTTCAAACTGGGAGGACAACCTGATTTCTGGACAACCATGGCGGGCTCGGATGCCAGCCTTTATCTGCTCGCCGGAGTGCGCCGGGTTGACTCCGAAATGCGGCTTGATTTTGTGGGCTGCGGAAATCCGGTCATGACCTGTGCAAGCGCGGAGGAATTCGTGGTTGCATCACAAACGGTGGACTTCATCACTACCGCGTGGACTGCTGGAGTAGGATTGGAAAAGCCGCTCGGCTCGGTGGTGCTTCAAGCAGAACTCCGCTACACCCACCACGAAACTCTGAACTGGACAAACCTGATAGATTTGACCGGCCGTCCCGGCACCGAACTGCTGGTCGCCACGGATACGGAAGTAGATGACGTAGAACTTGGCTTGCGTCTGCTGCGATATTTCTGAATTGCACTCATTGCTCGCGATAAGGCCCCTTATCGCACCCAAGTGTCAGCGGGAACACCCATTAAAATAGCTGACGATCCTTCTGCTTTCCCTCATGTCTGACGCCTCGCCACCTGCGGTCACGCACTTCATTAGGCGAATCATCGAAGAAGATTTAGCCAGCAGAAAGCACCCTCGGATTGTCACTCGTTTTCCTCCGGAGCCTAATGGCTACCTGCACATCGGGCATGCCAAATCTATCTTTTTGAACTTCGGCATGGCTGGGGATTTTGGCGGCGATTGCAACCTGCGCTTCGACGACACCAACCCGGAAAAAGAAGAAGCCGAATACGCCCAGGCCATTGAGGAGGACGTGCACTGGCTGGGCTATGAGTGGCACGCACTGTGCCACGCTTCGGACTATTTCGAGCAATTGCATGACTACGCGCTGGAATTAATCCGCCGCGGCCACGCCTACGTTGACAGCCAGGACAGTGAAACCATTCGAAGCACGCGCGGGACTCTGACGGAGCCTGGAATTAACAGTCCTTACCGCGACCGCAGCGTGGAGGAAAACCTGGATCTATTCGCGCGCATGCGCGCCGGCGAATTCAAGGAAGGAGCGCATGTGCTGCGCGCCCGCATCGACATGGGCGCAGAAAACATCAACATGCGCGACCCCGTGCTATATCGGATCCGACACCAGCAGCATCACCGCACGGGAGACACCTGGAGTATCTACCCGATGTACGACTTCACGCATTGCCTGTCGGACGCGATTGAGGGCGTGACACACTCGCTGTGTACGCTGGAATTTGAGGACCACCGACCACTGTACGACTGGATCCTGGATCACCTGGACCCTCCCTGTCACCCGCAGCAGATTGAATTCTCTCGCCTGTCGCTTGAATATACCGTCGTCAGCAAGCGCCAATTACAAAAACTGATTGCGGCCGGACATGTGGAAGGCTGGGACGACCCGCGGCTGCCGACGTTGCGTGCCTTGCGGCGTCGGGGCTATACCCCGGAATCCATTCGTGAATTCTGCCGCGCCATCGGCGTAACCAAGAAAGACAGCCGGATATCCATGAATGTGTTGGAAGACAGCATTCGGGATGCATTGAATCGCAGTGCGCCACGCCTGATGGCCGTGCTGGACCCGGTCCGCGTCATTCTGACCAATTACCCGGAAGATCAAAGCGAACTTCTGGAAGCCCCCAACCATCCCCAGGACGAATCTATGGGCACCCGTCAAGTTCCATTCGGACGCGAGTTATACATCGAACGCAGTGACTTTATGGAGGACCCTCCCAAGAAATTTTTCCGGCTTGCGCCAGGGCACGAAGTTCGCTTGCGCTACGCCTATTTCATTACCTGCCAGGAAGTGGAACGGGACGCGAATGGTGAAATCGTCGCGCTGCGTTGCACCTATGATCCCGAAACCCGAGGAGGAAACGCACCCGACGGGCGCAAGGTGCGCGGGACTTTGCACTGGGTTGCCGCCGATTCGGCCGTGCCGGCTCAAATGCGCCTGTACGACCGTCTATTCAAGGTTCCGGAACCTGCCTCCGAACCTGAGTTGACCGCCGCACTCAACGAAAATTCATGCATTGAGATGGAGCGATGCCTGGTTGAACCGGAGATTCACGAGTTGCCGCCTCGCACCCGCATCCAATTTGAGCGGCAAGGCTACTTTTGCCAGGACTACGACTCCAGCCCGGAGCAACTGATCTTCAACCGCACAGCCAGTCTGCGCGACACTTGGGAGAAAATCCGCAAGCGAGACTGAATCAATCGAATTCCGTATCCTTCCAGCGTCGGATTTCACCAAACACTTCGTATTCGGCAAGCCCTTCGCGCTTCAGCCGACGCTCGGCTGCCGCCACAACTGCCGGGGCATCAAAGCGCAAGAACGGGTTGCACTGCTTCTCAATTCCTAACAGCGACGACACCGTCGGCTCTCCCCGGGCACGTTTCTGCTGCGCTGCCTCGCGAAAAGCGCACAGGTCGGCATTGTCAGGCTCAACCCACAGCGCAAACTCCAGGTTGTCCAGGGTGTACTCGTGAGCGCAATAGATTTCAGTGTGGTCCGGAAGCGCGCGAATTTTCGACAGTGACGCATGCATCTGCTGCGGCGTCCCTTCAAACAGGCACCCGCAGCCACCAATAAACAGGGTATCGCCGCAATACAGCTCGTCCGCACCCCAATAAGCAATATGGCTTCGCGTATGCCCCGGCACCTCGAGAACCTCAAACTGCGGCAAGCCTTCTACGCCCGTGTCCACACACGCCCCTTCCGCAACCCGAATGTCGGCCGGGATTCGAGAATCCTCCGGTCCAAAGACACGCGCCTTCGGCCACTGTCGACGCAACTGTTCCACACCGCCGATATGGTCGGCATGGTGATGTGTAATCAGGATGGCGGCCAATTCCAATTGACGCGCCTGCAGGGCATCCTCGATGACATGCGCATCGCCCGGATCCACCACCACAGCAGAAGAACCGGCGGACATGAGCCACAGATAATTGTCTTGAAAGGCCGGAATCGCTTCAGCCGGCATGTGCGTCCCCGTTGGGGTCAGAATTCACGGCAACGGAATGCCGCAGTTGATGAGGCAGCGCGCGATCGAACTGCCTCACCAGAAACGCGAAGGGTTTAGGAGTCCGAGTCTGATTTGTTGAACCAGATCCAGGGGGTTTCCTTGGCGATCGCGAAGAAGATTGCCACGCCGACCACGATAATGATAAAAAGCGAAATGGCTGCCCCGATGCTCCACACCCAATCGTGCATATGGTCCTGAAAGCCAAACTGATTCATGGCCCAGACACCCAGTGCGATCCACGCCGCCATGATGGCGATGCCCAAAACTTCTTTAACCCGCATGTTTTCTCCCTAGTGTCAGTGTGAACAACAAAAACATTTTACATTAGCCGCCCGCGCGTCCCCCAGGGATGCTGCTTGCGTCCAGAAACTTGTCGAAGAAGATCTGCTCGGTACTCATGCCTTCCGCCTCCAGCACCACGATGGCGGCATCAATCATCGGCGGAGGCCCGCACAAATAACCTTGCGCGCTTCCAATATCCAACGCATGAGTTTCCACATAGGCGGCCTTCAAATGATCCGTCACCAAGCCCCTCGGGCCACTCCAATCGCTGTCTTCCGGCTCCATATTGAGCACCTCGACATATTCAAACGAGTACTCCGGATGCCAGGCCATTCGGACCGCCTCCATCGCTTCCTGCCCGTATAAGTCCTGCTGGGTGCGCGCACCGAACAAAAACAGCGCATTGCGCTCTACCTGGTCAAGCGCCGCCTGCTCCAGGACCGCCTTGATGGCGCTCATGCCCGAACCGCCCGCGATGCAGATCATGGTGGACTCGCCCTGGTGGTACCGAAATCCCCCATACGGCAGCGATACCTTCAGGCTTGTGTCGACACGATCTTCGGCGAACAGCCATTCGGTGAACTCGCCATTCGGTACTTTGCGAATATAGAAACTCAATTCGTCGGGATCTTCATTGGACGGAGCTTTGGCAAACGAATAAGAACGCGGCACCGCCAAGCCCTCGTAACTCAATTCTGCGTATTGTCCGGCCAGACCTTTGTGCTCAAGCCCGGGAACGGTCACCACCAGTTCCACAATGTCATGCGTCAGGGCATTGGCAGCCCTGATAGTGCCGGTGCAATGCACCACTGGGACCGCCGGACGGTCTGCCTCAAGTGCAACCTCGATTTCAACATCACTGCGCAATTCGCTCTGGCACGCCAGAATGATTCCTTCACTCAATTGATCCGGCGCAAGAACCGTTTCGAAATCCGTGCGGGCGCGAATCTTGCCGGAAATCAAACGACACTGACACGTGCTGCAATTGCCTTGGCGGCAATCGTGCGGCCAGGGAAGCCCGGCCTCGAGTCCTGCAGAGAGTAAGTCTTGCCCGGGTGCAACGGTCAGCACGTGCTCACTGTTGATGTGAGCCTGCCGCTCCCGCTTACCGCCAAACAAACCCCAGAGCATGGGAAACGCTCACGCCTGTCCTAACCGACTTCAGGACATCCCAGTGCGCGAGCGTGCCGTTCCCTTTTTATAGGACGTTAATGGCGACGTTCCGCAATGTCCCCGAGTCCATATCTTCTTTCGTCGGCAAGTTCGAAAACGGGGTCAGTCGTTCCTTGCTGGTGCTGGGATGCTCCTTCACCGCTTCCCACCAACTCTTGACCTTGGCGCGAGAATCCACCAGGTCCGACGCCCCGGCGCACACCAGAACATTGACACAGGCGCTCCAGTGGATATCCGCCAGAGAAAACTCCCCGACCAGAAAATCGCCCCGCTTGCGCGGATCCTGAAGTTGCTGATCCATCATGTCAAACAATTGGGTCAGCAAATCCCGATTGCCTCCGCCACTGCGGGCGGCCGCGGCCTCAGCCTGGGCATAGTTGGATGCCAGATGCGCCCATTGATACATTTTTGCGCGCAACACACCATTACGTGGAACCAACGAGGGGCCAAAGCCCTTGTCGTCCAGATAAGACATGATTGCCCCGGTGCCATAGACAACGTTGTCCAGGTCCTTGAGCACCGGCGCACTCCCTAATGGGGACATGGAAGTGACTTCATCCCCACTTTGGATGACATTGGTTTCCACGTCAACTCCCTTTTCCCCCGCAGTCTGCAAACACTTGCCCGTGTTGATGCAGGTCGGATGGCCATAAAGGCTCATGGCGTTTGCGAGCTTGTCGCCAATCATAATTACCCTCCCAATCAGGCTTTGGATAAATCCTTTCGGTTAGTCTTGAATCTTCAATGCGCCCGACGGACACTGAGCGACCACATCGCGGACCCTGTCTTCCGGTGCCGCCGTCACATCAATTTTGAATTGCCCATCTTCCACTTTGAAGACTTCTGGCGCACCCGCAACACACTTGCCAGCATGAATGCAGATGCTTTCATCCCAAGTTACTTGCATAATCTTTCTCCCGCCAAGTTATTGGTGTTTGCCGCACCCCGCCGACCTCTGCCGACCCGATGCCGCACTTGTCCCGTATATTATCACAGGACGTCATAGTTCATCCGGCGGCTGCGTCACCCCTTTCATGGTCAGCTTGACGCGCCCGAGTTTGTCCACGTCCAGCACCTTGACGCAAACCACCTGACCCTCGGACAATTCCGAATCCACACTTTTGACCCGGTGTTCGGAAATCTGCGAGATGTGCACCAGGCCGTCCTTGCCCGGCAGCAGGCTGACGAAAGCGCCGAAATCCATGATCCGGACCACCTTGCCGGTGTAAATCTTGCCGATCTCAACTTCGCTGGTCAGCAACTCGATGTGCTCCTTCGCCTTCTCGGCGGCCGCGCTCTCGGTTGAGGCAATGCGAACCAAGCCATCGTCGTCAATGTCGATGGTGGTGCCGGTCTCCTCGGTCAGCGCGCGAATGGTGGCACCGCCCTTGCCGATCACATCGCGAATCTTGTCCGGGTTGATGCGAATGGTCAAAAAGCGGGGCGCATAATCCGACATGTTCTCTCGCGGCTCCGCCAGCACCTTGTCCATTTCTCCCAGAATATGCAGCCGTCCCTCGCGCGCCTGCGACAGCGCCTGCTCCATGATCTCGCGGGTAATGCCGTCGATCTTGATGTCCATCTGCAAGGCCGTAATGCCCTCGCGGGTGCCGGCCACCTTGAAGTCCATATCGCCCAGATGATCCTCGTCGCCCAGAATGTCGCTCAACACGGCAAACGCTTCGCCTTCCTTGATCAATCCCATGGCGATGCCGGCCACTGGCGCCGTAATCGGCACACCGGCGTCCATCAGCGACAGGCTGCTGCCGCACACCGTTGCCATGGAACTTGAGCCATTCGATTCGGTGATTTCGGAAACCACCCGCAGCACATACGGGAACACTTCCGGATCCGGCATGACCGCCATCATGGCGCGCTTGGCCAGTTTGCCGTGTCCGATCTCGCGCCGCTTCGGCGCCAGCATCATGCTGATCTCGCCCACCGAGAAAGGCGGGAAGTTGTAATGCAGCAGGAAGGGGTCGCGGTATTCGCCTTCCAGCGCATCAATGATCTGCGCATCGCGCGTGGTGCCGAGCGTGGACATCACCAGAGCCTGCGTCTCCCCGCGCGTAAACAGCGCACTGCCGTGCGTGCGCGGAAACAGTCCGGTGCGAATGAAGATCGGCCGCACATCGGACTTCGAGCGTCCGTCAATGCGCGGCTCGCCGTCCAACACCCGCTGGCGCACCAGATTCTTCTCCAGATCCTTGAAGGCTGTGGACACCGCATCGGCATCCGCCGCACCCTCTTCATCGCCTGACAGTTCTTCCACCGCACGCGCCTTGATTTCCGCCACCCGGTCCAAACGTTCGATTTTCTCAGCAATCTGATAAGCCGCGGCCAGATCATCCCGACACAGACCTGCGACTTGCGAGTTCAAGTCCTCATCCGTCTCCGGCGCCTGCCACTCCCAATCCTCCGGCGCCACTGCCTTGCGCAAGGCTTCGATGGCATCAATGGCCACCTGCATCCCCTCGTGGCCGAACATGACCGCGCCCAGCATGATTTCTTCCGACAGCAATTTGGCTTCCGATTCCACCATCAGCACCGCGCCGCGCGTCCCTGCCACCACCAGGTCCAACTGGCTTTGCTCCATCTGAGCAGCGGTCGGGTTGAGCATATACTGTCCTTCGCAATAACCCACGCGGGCCCCGGCAATCGGACCCTGGAATGGCAGACCTGAAACCGCCAGGGCAGCGGAAGCGCCGAGCATCGCCGGGATGTCCGGATCCAGCTCCTTGTTCAGGCACAACACATTGGCGATGATTTGAACGTCCTGGCGGAAATCTTTCGGGAATAGCGGGCGAATCGGTCGATCGATCAGACGCGACGTCAGAATTTCTTTTTCGCTCGGTCTTCCCTCGCGCTTAAAAAAACCGCCGGGAATTCGTCCGGCGGCATAAGTCTTTTCCTGATAATTGACCGTGAGCGGGAAGAAGTCACGGACCTGATCGGCTTTTTTGCTGCCGACTGCGGTGACCAGGACTACGGTCTCGGCCATGCGCACCAGCACCGCGCCAGAGGCTTGGCGGGCGATTTCGCCCGTTTCAAGGGTGACTTCGTGGTCGCCGTACTGAAAAGTCTGAGTTATTGGTTCCATAATGTTTTAAATAGAGTGGGGGAAGACAGGCCATTGGCATGCCGCAAAGTTGAATGAATACGCCAACAAGAGCGAAGAAGTGTCAGCGCCGCAACCCTAGAGACTCAATCAGCGTCGTGTAACGACCCTGATCTCGCTTGCGCAGGTGTTGCAGCAAGCCACGGCGCGCATGAACCATTTTCATCAGGCCATGCCGGGAATGCCGATCCTTGGGATGCGACTCGAAATGCCGCAT
>RKRZ01000035.1 GCA_007571105.1 Gammaproteobacteria bacterium | reverse complement strand
TTCCAGAATCAGGCATCGATGGTAAATCGATGGTGGTCGCTAGCCCAACCACACCACTTGACGCCGCACTTGTCGCATCGGTCAGCATATGTGTTCCGGAAATATTAAGCCCCCAGTCAACCGATTGGGACTTTTTCACATGGTCGATATACATACAGGAGGTCGGGTCCCCGTACCGAAGCCTAACCAAATTCAGAAGCATCTGCTCACTGGCTGATTCTTTCAATTGATCGTTTATGACTCGCTGTGAATCGGCGATGCCTTGAGAGTCCCAAGAAGTCAAGGATGAACAACCAGACAAGACAATCATAGAGAGGATTATGGAAAGGGATTTGGCTGGTTTGTATTTCATGGTGGTTCTTTTGGTCGTTTCTAGACGGTCTTTAAATAATGGGGATCGAAATTTACATTTCCAAGTGCACACACAAGTTGTCGTACATTACTGACGTATATATGACACTATGCAGTATTGCTAGTCTTTAAGATATTCAAATCCATGCGAAGTCAATAGTGTAATTTCACTGTAGGGGCACTCATGTGAACCACTTTGGGTATAGTGATAGTGGCGAGACCTCAATTTGTGGGTCAAAAGCTATATGTTGGACGAAATCTTCGAGTTTGATGCCGAATTGATGGAGGCCGTCACGGCGCTGGCCTCTAGTTGCGCCTCGCAAGACTTGCACGTGTCGGTTGCGGAATCCTGCACAGGAGGCTGGCTGGCGCGTTGCTGCACGGAATTGCCCGGCAGTTCCCAATGGTTCGAGTGCGGCTGGGTGACGTACAGCAATCGCTCGAAGACGGATCTGTTGGGTGTCCCCGCCAAACTGATTGAGCAACACGGTGCGGTCTCTAAGCAGGTGGTTGAAGCAATGGCTCAAGGTGCGCTCGGTCGCTCTGGCACGGATCTCAGTTGCGCGGTCAGCGGGGTGGCTGGGCCGGAGGGTGGCACGGAGCACACGCCCGTCGGCCGTATCTGGTTCGCGTTTGCCCAAGGGGATGAAGTACGCAGCGAATGTAAGGATTTTGCGGGGGATCGAGTTGCGATCCGGCGCCAGGCAGTGCTTCACGCGCTGTGGGGAATGGGTGGAAAGCAGGCAGCGTTCGCAACCTGAGGGACGGGAATAGAGTCAGTTTTCAGCCTCCCTCAGTCGGCCGTTTTCGCCGTGTGGATAATAAGGGCTGGAAACCGGAGCTCCCGCTTAATCTAGGAGCAAACAATAATGGACGAAGATCGTAAAAAAGCGCTGGAAATTGCGTTAGGACAGATTGAACGCCAGTACGGCAAAGGAGCCGTCATGCGCTTCGGCGAGGGCGTCGCAATTCCCGAGGCAGAGGTCATTCCCACCGGCTCATTGACGCTGGATGCGGCATTGGGCATTGGCGGTCTGCCGCGCGGGCGCGTGGTGGAAATCTACGGCTCGGAATCTTCCGGCAAAACCACTTTGGCGCTGCACGCCGTGGCGAACTGCCAGAAGCAGGGCGGGACTGCCGCATTCATTGATGCGGAACATGCACTGGATCCGGCCTATGCGGCCAATCTCGGCGTGCAAATGGATGACTTGCTGTTGTCGCAGCCGGACCACGGCGAGCAGGCGATGGAAATTGCCGATGCCCTGGTGCATTCAGGCGCGGTCGATTTGATTGTCATCGACTCGGTTGCCGCGCTGACCCCTCGTGCCGAACTGGAAGGCGGCATGGGCGACAGCCACATGGGTTTGCACGCACGCCTGATGTCGCAAGCCCTGCGCAAACTGGCCGGCAACATCAAGCGTTCCAACACGCTGGTTGTTTTCATCAATCAGCTACGCATGAAGATCGGGGTGATGTTCGGCAATCCGGAGACCACGACCGGCGGAAACGCACTGAAATTCTATGCTTCGGTGCGCCTGGATATTCGTCGCATCAGCGCCACCAAGAAAGGCGATGAAGTGACCGGCCACGAGACGCGCGTGAAAGTGGTGAAAAATAAGATGGCGCCGCCGTTCAAAAAGGCGGAGTTTGAAATCCGCTATGGCGAAGGCATCAGCCGCCTCTCGGAGTTGATTTCTCTCGGGGTGGAACATGGGCAGTTGCAGAAATCAGGCGCTTGGTACAGCTACGAAGGGGAGCGGATCGGCCAGGGCAAGGACAATGCGCGGCAGTATCTGGTGGAGCACCCGGACGTTGCCGATGCGCTGGAGAGTGCGTTGCGCGAAGCCTTGTTGCCGAAGCTTTCGGTGGCGGATGCGTCGCCATCCGAGGAGCCGGCCGTCGATACTTCGGAGCATGCAGCAGCCTGAAGCCAAAGCTTGGAACGAGGCGGTGGGCTTGTTGGCGCGGCGGGAACATTCCAGCCAGGAGTTGCGCGGCAAATTGCGGGCGCGAAAGCATGAGTCTCAAGTCATTGAGGCCGTGCTGCATCAGTTGCGCGAGCAGGGATTGCAGAGTGACGAACGCTTTGCGCAAGCCTGTTCGGGTTCTCTGATGAAGCGCGGTTACGGATCCTTGCGGGTGCGTTATGAATTACGCGAGAAAGGGGCTTCGGAAGTTCTGGCGAGCACGCACGAGGCCATGGCGCGAGACGGCGACCTGGAGCGGGCGCAGGAGGCGTTGCGCCGCCGGCCTCCGCATGCGGACCGGGGACGGAGGTTACGAATTCTGAACCAGCGCTGCTACGCTTCTGAGGGT
>RKRZ01000052.1 GCA_007571105.1 Gammaproteobacteria bacterium | reverse complement strand
CTGCGCGACTATGCCGAACGATTGGCGCTGGAATCCTTTGAATACGAGGATGCGGAGGGCTCGCGGTTGGGACAGCGGGTGAGGCCCGTACAGCGCGTCGGCATTTATGTGCCCGGCGGCACGGCGGCTTATCCTTCTTCCGTTTTGATGAACGCGATTCCGGCACGGGTTGCTGGGGTGGGCGAAATTCTGATGGTTAGCCCGACGCCTGAGGGATGCAGCACCCCGGTGGCGCTGGCCGCGGCGCATGTGGCAGGGGTGGACCGAGGCTGGGCGTTGGGAGGGGCGCAGGCGATTGGCGCACTGGCGTATGGCACCGAAACGGTTTCGGCCGTTGACAAGATTGTGGGTCCCGGGAATCGCTGGGTGGCGGAAGCCAAGCGTCAGGTATTTGGCATTGTCGGCATCGATATGGTCGCCGGGCCGTCTGAGGTGGTCATCGTCGGTGACGGGAGTGCGGATGCGCGCTGGCTTGCCAGCGATTTGATGGCGCAGGCTGAACACGACGCACAGGCGCAGGCGTGCCTGATTAGTCCGGATCGGGCACATCTCGAGGCGGTTGAAGCGGCGGTGGAGGCGCAATTGGAAGCCGCCCCTCGCGCCGAAATCATTCGCGAATCTTTGGGAGCCTACGGCGCACTGATTCAGACCGAGACCCTGGACCAGGCCATTGAATTGGTCAATCGGATGGCGCCGGAGCACTTGCAGTTGGCGCTGCAGGAACCAGAAGCGATGCTGGACCAGGTAGAGCACGCGGGGGCGATTTTTCTTGGCATTCACAGTCCGGAAGTCATGGGTGATTACTGTGCCGGCCCCAACCATGTGTTGCCGACTGCGCGCACGGCGCGTTTTGCGTCTCCTTTAGGAAGCTACGATTTCCAGAAACGCAGCAGCACAATTCGGTTATCCGAAGAAGGAGCGCGGACATTGGCAGATCTGGCCGCCTGTCTGGCCGAGGCCGAAGGATTGAGCGCGCACGCGGCATCGGCACGTTGGCGCGGAGGCGATCGTGGCGACTCGTGAGGAAGTTCTCAGCCATCTGGATGAAATCCTGAGACCGGAGAAGTTCTCGGATTATTGCCCGAACGGGCTTCAAGTTGAAGGCCGCGGGCGGATTGAATCCCTGATGACGGGCGTCACCGCCAGTCAGGCGCTGCTCGATTGCGCGGTCTCGGCTGAAGTCGATGCGGTGCTGGTGCACCACGGATATTTTTGGCAGGGTGAAGACGCGCGAGTGACCGGCATGAAGGCGCAACGTTTGCGCACCTTACTTCGTGCAGACATCAATTTGTTTGCCTATCACCTGCCGTTGGATGCGCACGAGACTTGGGGCAACAGCGTGCAGTTGGCCGAACAGCTGGGATTGGAGGTTGAAGGATTGCTCGATGAGAAGGACTCTTCGCTTGGGCGCATCGGACAAGTGCGGGACACCGCATCGGCGGATGCGCTCCGCCAGCGCTTTACTGAGATTCTGGGGCATCCGGTGCTATGGGCGGGACCGGAGTCGGATGCGCCGGTCAGCAAAATCGGCTGGTGCACGGGAGCGGGACAGAAAATGATTGAACACGCAGTGAGATTGGGTCTGGATGCATTTATCAGTGGGGAGATTTCCGAACCAACCGCGCATGTTGCGCGCGAATGCGGAATCCATTATTTCGCCTGCGGCCACCATGCAACAGAGCGCTACGGTGTGGCGGCGCTGGGGGCGCACTTAGCCGAGCATTTCGGTGTGTCTCACGAGTTCGTTGATCTTCCGAATCCGGCCTGACGGTATCAGAAATACGTCTACTTTTCCCACTCCCTGAGAATCGGTGCTTCTCGCGGTTGCAGCAGCAGATGTTCTGCCAACTCCGGAGATTCTGCGAACACCACGCGAATGGTCTGGGCATCAAGTTCAGGGTTTTGGGCGCGTTCGGTACGGGCGAAATCCCGGGCGTCTCGATAGCCGTCAAAAAACTTAAGCAAACGAGGACGCTGCGCATCTTTTGCGCCTTCATCGAGCCGAAAAACGTAATAGGGCATAGTGGCTTGGTGCTACACTGAGCGTGGTATAGAGGATTTTAAGTGAGCGATTCGCAAAAGGAAAGTGCAGCGAAAGCAGCACTCGATTACATTGAACCGGGCGAAGTGCTGGGGGTGGGAACTGGCTCTACAGTCAATTTCTTCATTGACGGGCTTGCCGCCATGTGCGGCAAGATTGATGCGGCTGTTTCTTCTTCCGAGGCCAGCACGCAGCGCCTGAGCGAAATCGGGATTCGAGTCGTGGATTTGAATGCATCAGGACCTTTGCGCCTGTATGTGGACGGTGCCGACGAGGCGACGCGGCAAAAAAGTCTGATCAAGGGTGGGGGAGGCGCTTTGACGGGAGAGAAAATCATTGCTCAGTGCAGCGAGACTTTTGTGTGCATTTTGGATTCCAGCAAGGTTGTGGACCGGTTGGGACAATTCCCGTTGCCGGTCGAGGTCATTCCCATGGCGCGATCAATGGTGGCACGAGAACTGGTTCGTCTCGGCGGCATGCCGGAATGGCGGCAAGACTTTGTCACAGACCATGGCAATGTCATTTTGGACGTGCATAATTTGGACATACTCAATCCCCATGAAATGGAGCGCACCCTGAACGCGATTCCGGGAGTGGTCACCGTGGGCTTGTTTGCCCAGCGGGGAGCCGATGTGCTGCTGGTGGGTGGGGAACATGAAGTGGAGGTTTTGGAATGAGCGGAGCGTTAGTGTTTGAAAACAATTTTCGCAAACGCGTGTGCGCCGGCGAGAGCCTGGTGGGCGCAATCGTCAGTCTGAACAGCCCGCAAGTTGCGGAAATTATGGCGGATGCAGGATTTGACTGGCTGTTCGTGGATGCCGAGCATGGCGCCTACGGCCCGCTTGCCGTGGAAGCCTTGATTCAGGCGGTGGGCAATCAGATGCCTTGCCTAGTGCGCATTCCGGTGCATGAGGAGTCCTGGATCGGGAAGATGCTGGATATTGGCGCGTCCGGCATCATCGCGCCGCAAGTCAACACCGTCGAGCAAGCGCAGCAGGTCGTGAATTACGCGAAATATCCGCCTTTGGGAGAACGGGGCGTGGGGGTGGCGCGGGCGCAGCGTTATGGAGCGCGCTTCGCGGACTATCTGGAGCATGCAAATGAGTCGCTGCTGACGGTGATTCAGATCGAGCACATCGACGCGGTTGCAAATGTGCGGGAACTGGCGGCGGTCGGCGGGGTGGATGCGCTGTTTATTGGTCCTTATGATCTGTCCATGAGCATGGGTATTCCCGGTCAGGTCGCAGATCCCAAGGTGCAGGAATGCATTGCCGAAGTGCTGGAAGTTTGCCGCGAGGCAGGCAAGATTCCGGGAATTTTCGGATTGCAGTCGGATGCCGTGCGGCGTTATCGGGAGCAGGGTTTCAGCCTGCTGGGATTGGGAGTGGATGCCGTGTTCCTGTCGAGTGCTGCGACCCAGGCGCTCGAGAAATTTCGGCAATGAGCCTCAAGCATACGCCGGTCTGCGAATTTGGCCGCGCGGCGATTGATTTTTCTTTGCAGGGCGTGGACGGACGCACTTGGTCATTGCAGGATTGTCAGGGAGAGGCCGGCGTCCTGGTGATGTTTATCTGCAACCATTGTCCGTACGTCAAGGCCGTCTTGGATCGCATTGTTCGGGATTGCGCGGAGTTGCAGGAGCACGGTGTCAATTCGGTGGCCATCATGTCGAATGACCCCAGCGAGTATGCGGAAGACTCTTTTGACAACATGATGGCGGTCGCGCAGCGGAAAAATTTCTCGTTTCCTTATCTATGGGATCAGACTCAGGAAATCGCGCGGGCTTACGGGGCAGTGTGCACGCCGGATTTCTTTGGCTACAACGCGACGCTGGAACTTCAGTATCGAGGCCGCCTGGATTCCAGCGGCATGGAGGCGGTGCCGGACGCGCCGCGCGAATTGTTTGATGCGATGGTGGGGATTGCCCAAACCGGGAAAGGTCCGGAGCAGCAGACGCCGTCCATGGGCTGTTCGATCAAGTGGAGCCGGGGGGCTTGAGTTCCGACAAAGGCCAACGGGCTCGGCTTTGAATGACGGGCCGGCCATTCGCAGGAGCATCTCCCAGACGCACAAACCCTGCGTAGGCAATCATTGCGCCATTGTCGGTGCAGTATTCCGGCGCCGGCCAAAAGGCGCGCTGCCCATTCTGTTGGAGCGTTTGATTCAGGCGCGTGCGCAGGCGTCGATTGGCGCCGACCCCTCCGGAAACCACCAGGTCTTGCAATTCGGTTTTCCGCAAGGCCTGTTGCGCCTTGCTGACCAGAACATCGACGACAGCCTCCTGGAATCCGGCGGCGATGTCGGGGGCGTGCGATTCTCCAGGATTCGTCTCAATGACGCGGCGCACGTGGGTTTTCAGTCCGCTGAAACTCATGTCGCAATCGGCGCGGTCCAACAGGGGGCGCGGAAATTCAAAGCGTTTGGGGTCTCCCTGCTCGGCCAGTTGCGCGAGCGCGGGGCCCCCGGGATAAGGCAGGTTCAATAAGCGCGCGGTTTTGTCGAAGGCTTCGCCGACGGCGTCATCAAGACTTTGGCCCAAGATGTGATATTTCCCGATGGCCTCGACCCGCACCAACAGGCTGTGTCCTCCTGAGACGAGCAGGGCGACGAAAGGCGGCTTGAGTTCAGGGTTCTCCATCAATGGCGCCAGAAGATGGGCTTCCATGTGATGGATGGGAAGCGCCGGGCGCTTCAGGGTGTAGGCGAGTGCGCAAGCGAAGGACGCCCCGACCATCAGCGCACCGATCAGGCCGGGGCCGGCCGTATAGGCAATCGCGTCCAGATTTTCGGCAGAACAGTCCGCTTCATCCAAAGCGTCCTGGCACAGCCGAGGAAGCCGCTGGATATGATCTCGAGAGGCCAGTTCGGGCACGACACCGCCATAGCGCTGGTGAGTTTTCACCTGGCTGTAGAGACGGTGGGCAATCAACCCCTGATGTTTGTCCCAGAGAGCAACTCCGGTTTCATCGCAGGAACTTTCAATGCCGAGGACGAGGGACATGATCAGTGAGCGTGGTGCAGATCACTGCGGTGAGCGCGCATTTTATTCAATGCTGCAGAGCACACTTTGACTTTTGTTAAAATGCGCCCTTCCCATTAACACGGAAATCTACGATGTCCCGAATTTGTCAGGTCACCGGCAAGCGTCCGATGTCAGGCAACAATGTTTCGCACGCGCATAACAAGACGCGCCGGCGTTTTCTGCCCAATTTGCACATGCAGCGCTTCTGGGTAGAGAGCGAGAATCGCTGGGTCCGCCTGCGGGTGTCCCGCCACGGCATGCGGATCATTGACAAGAAAGGCATTGAGGTTGTGCTGGCCGAGATGCGCCAGCGTGGGGAGAAAGTCTGATGGCGAAGCAGGTCCGGGAAAAAATCAAGTTGGTTTCAAGTGCAGACACCGGGCACTATTACACCACCACCAAGAACAAGCGCGCCAGCACGGAAAAGCTGGAAATTCGCAAATTCGATCCGGTTGTGCGCCGGCACGTGATCTACAAAGAAGCCAAAATCAAGTAAGTCGGCGCGGGCCTTTCCTGCCGCGCTATTCGGCTTCAAGACGCTGATCTATTCTTCTCGCTCTGGACAGGGGCAGGAGCACTCGCTGCGTTCGTTCCAGCAGCAACTGCCCTTATAGTCTTTTTCGGTATCCGTCCAGACCGCGCAACTGCCGCCCGTGGTGCGGGCTCCCATCGGCTCCTTGATTCGGAACCCCCAGCGGTTTTGGACATTGAGGGTGACGTATTG
This sequence comes from Gammaproteobacteria bacterium, assembly GCA_007571105.1. Classification (GTDB taxonomy): domain Bacteria; phylum Pseudomonadota; class Gammaproteobacteria; order Poriferisulfidales; family Poriferisulfidaceae; genus Poriferisulfidus. The sequence goes on along the minus strand of RKRZ01000052.1, from coordinate 3,292 downwards.
CTCTTGTTCTTGTGTTTCAACCGCTGCTTCAGCCTCTTCCTCATCATCGGACATCCAGGAAGTCATGGCATCCATGGTTTCGCAACCAGTCAGCGTGAGTGAGAAAGCCAGCAGCAGCCAAGTATGTTTTTTCATAGCAGTGGGGGTCAATCCAAGGTGGGGTGAATCGAGAAGCGAATACGGTTATTGTAAGACTTCATGCGGTTGGGCGCAAAGAATAGTAGCATAATTGCCGGGCAAATTTTTGCAAGGTTTCAATGCCGGTCTGTTCGGCGTTGAAGCGCCACTGATTCAGGCGCTCGCGCATCAGGCGGTAGCCTTCGTGGCGGGCCTGAAAAATTTCCTGCAGGCGGCGCTGGTATTGCAGGATTTCCTGCAACTGCGGGTATTGGGGAAGCAGACGCTGCAATTGCTCGTGCTCGCGCGTCGTCATGCGATGTTCCAGTGTTGGCAACAGTTTGCGCAATCGTGCAAGTTGCTCACGCCCGGCCGACCCTCGCGCCCGCCGAATTTCCTGACGCAGGGTGGGGAGGAGCACGGAGCGTGCGTATTGGCCCATGACAATGATGCGGCTGTTGATCAAGGCGCGGATGGTGTCGTAATCGATCTGGGTCTTGTCGCGGCACATTCGCAAGCGCGGTGCCTGGCGATTGACGGTGGCCAGGCCAAGGGCGCGCAACAGGCGAATATACATCCAGCCCACGTCGAATTCCCACCAGCGCATCGAGAAACGGGCTGAAAATGGATACGCATGGTGATTGTTGTGCATCTCCTCGCCGCCGATCAGAATTCCCACATTGCTGATGTTGGTGGAAATGTCGCGGGTGGCGAAGTTGCGATAGCCAAACCAGTGCCCCAATCCATTGATGACGCCGGCAGCGAAGAAGGGAATCCACAGCATCTGGATGGCCCACAAGGCCAGACCGGGCAGCCCGAACAGAATCAGTTTCGTAAACAGCAGCAGGACCACGCCGAGCACGTGGTATTTGTATAAGTGATGCTCCAGGAAGTCGTTCGGAGTGCCTTGCCCATAGCGCTCCAGGGTTTCGCGGTTGCAGGCCTCTTTTCGGTAGAGGGAGACTCCGTCCCAAAGCACTGCGCGGATGCCATGGATGGCCGGGCTGTGCGGGTCATCTTCTGTCTCACAAGTTGCGTGGTGTTTGCGGTGGACCGCAACCCATTCTTGAGTCACCATGCCGGTGGTGAGCCACAGCCAGAACCGGCACAGATGGCGCACCGGTTCGCTGAGTTGCAGGCCGCAGTGGGCCTGATCCCGATGCAGGTACAGGGTGACGCAAACAATGGTGGCGTGGGTCAGGCACAGGCACAGCAACAGGCAAGCCCAGATCGGCAATAGGAACAGGCCGTGCCAAAGAGTAAGCGGATCAATCATATTGCAGGGTCTTTCTCAAGCGAGAAGAGCAGAAAAGCGCAGGCTTCAGGGACTGCGTGCAAGCCGGATATTAGCACACAAGTCCAGTTTTGCGCACCAACCTGCGGAAACTCGAGTCGTTGCGGTATCTTCCAGCACAATCGCCGGGCCATCGACCTGTTGTTCTGGTGCCAGTTTGTCGCGCCGATAGACGGAGACATCCTGGCCTTCTGCACGCGTGCTGTATTCCGGTTCGCATGGCGCGCGGGTGGGGCAGGTCGGGAGTTCAATGGAGGGTTTCGGTGCGCTTAGCGACAAGTTCAGGGTTACCAGTTCAATCGGCACGTCCAGATCGTGGCCGTAATGTTCGCGGTGCAGGGCGTGAAAGGCTTCCTGGGTTTGCGCAATGGACGTCCAGGGCAGACGCAGGCTTGCGGACTGTCCGGCATAGCGCAAGTCCACGCTGCGCTGCTCTTGCCAGGGGATGTCTTCGGAGACCCCCAGTTCGGCAGTTGCGCGGGTGCGCAATTGTGCGAAATGCTGGTTGAGCGCGTCATTGTCGAGTTCACTCAACAGGCGGGTGACGGATTGGGTCAATTCCCGACTTTGCGGAGCAAGCAGCAGTCCTAACGCGGAGAAGGCGCCGGCTGCGGCAGGCACAATGGCTTGCGTCATCTCCAATGCTTCCGCCAAGGCGCACAGGTGCAGACCGCCTGCGCCTCCGAAAGCCATTAACGCAAAGTCTCGGGGGTTGTGGCCTTGTTCGATGGAGACGACGCGCAAGGCTTGCGCCATGTTTTCATTGGCCACGCGCACGATGCCGCGTGCCGCATCCATACGGTTCATGCCCAGGACATCAGCCAGTCGGTCCACCGCCTTGTGGGCTGCAGCGACATCCAATTCCAGATTGGCAGCCAGTCGAGTTTGCGGAGGAATCCAACCCAGGGTGACATGAGCGTCCGTGACTGTCGCGTCGACGCCGCCTCGTCCATAACAGGCAGGCCCGGGCCGGCTGCCTGCAGATCGCGGGCCGACCCGCAACAGGCCGCCTTGATCCCGATAGGCCAGAGAGCCGCCTCCTGCGCCAATGGTGTGCATGTCGACCATGGGCGCCGCAACCGGAAAGCCGCCAATTTCTCCATCGGAATGCAACCGGATCGATCCATCGATAAGCGCCACATCAGTGGAGGTCCCTCCCATATCGAAACTGATTACGCGCGAGATTCCGGCCTGCTGTCCGATTGCGTGTGCGGCAGAGAGACCGGCGGCCGGCCCGGACAGCAAGAGACGTACTGCATTGGAAGCGGCCAACTGTCCTGGAATTGTGCCGCCGTGGCTTTGCATCAGATCCAGACTGGCGTTTGGGAACGTATCGCACAACTGTTTGATGTAACTCCCAACTTTCGGGCCGACATAGCTGTTGAGCCAGGTTGCCATGCCGCGCTCGTATTCCCGAATCTCCGGCAGAACGGACGAGGATCGGGACACAAAGAGGGAGTCCGGCAATGCCGCCTCGATGCGCCGTTCGAAAGTGTCGTCGCGCCAGCTGAACAGCAGATTGATGGCAACGGCTTCAACACCGGAAGCGGCAACCTGTTCGCAGAGCGCCTGCAAGTCATCCTCTGTCAGCGGCTCCAGCACAGAGCCATCTGCGGCCAACCGGCCTCCGGTCTCAAAACAGTGGTTCTCCGGCACCGGCGGAGATTCGGGCAAAGGGTTGAGTTCGTAGAGTTCTGCACGAGCCTGGCGTCCCAGTTGCAGCACATCGGCAAAGTTGCGATTGGTGATGTAGGCGCAGCGGGCTCCGGTGCCTTCCAACACGGTGTTGGTGGCGACAGTGGTGCCGTGCGCCAGATGAAAGGCCTCAGTGCTTCTAATGCCCAGTTCGCTCAGTCCCTGAACGATGGCGCGAGCCGGGTC